>CACXDP010000394.1 GCA_902766445.1 uncultured Coriobacteriaceae bacterium | reverse complement strand
GCCGAGAAGAAGACCTTTAGCTACCTTGCTGAGCGCAACGCGATCAATGATGGGTTCGCACGCTCCGAAGTCGTGTTTCTCGCGAGTCTCGAAGAGTTGGAGGAGTCGCTATGAAGACGGTGTTTATCAACTGCAGCCCAAAGAAGCGATTCTGCGCCTCTGCGTACTTCCTCTTTTTGCAGCGTCTTTTTGTTGGAGGTCAGAAGGTCACTGAGATGCTGCGCAAACCCTCGGACCACGCCCGCATACTTGCCGAGCTGAGGGATGCGCGGGCTGTGGTGTTTTGCGTCCCGCTCTATGTGGACGGCATTCCGTCCCATGTGCTTCCGTTCATGGAAGAGATGGAGGCGTACTGCAAGGAGGGTGACCTCCATCTCAACGTCTACTGCGTCGCCAACAACGGCTTCATCGAGGGACGCCAAAACGAGCCTTTGATGCAGCTCTTCGAGAACTTCTGCGCTCGTGCGGGACTCTCATGGGGTGGCGGTGTCGGAATCGGGGGCGGCGTGATGCTGAACGTGACGAGGATCCTCTTCATTGTGGACATCGCCCTGCTGCTGGTGAACGTCACGCTGAGTGTGGTTGCCACCGGAGACTTCTTTCCGAGGGAGGCTTGGGTCAGCTTTGCGACGAACGCCCTGCTCCTGCTGTACTTCAACCTCGGCGTGCTGTTCTATCTCGGGCGCATGGGAGCTGCCATCCGCAAGGGTAGCTCCGCTGGAAAGAAATACACTCGCATCCTAATACCCTCGTTCGTCTTCATCCTCTTTGCAGACATCTTCTTCACGATCATTTCGCTGTTCCAAGGGGGCATCTTTCGTGGCTGGCTGGCAAGGAAGGAGTACGAAGGGTCGTGACATCCTGAAAGAGTATGCCCTCCGTGATGCGTCTGAAATATGGCTGGTATATGCTCGGACGTATTGACGAATCAAGGAGGCATCATGGCGGCAGATACGCATGACCTATCACGTGACCGTTTCATGCTCGTGGGTGGACTCGCGCACAAGGGATATGACTGGTGGTGGCACTCGTTCACGGCGAGGCACGCCAAGACGGGGGAAGAGCGGGCATTCTTCATCGAGTTCTTTGTGGTGAATCCAGCGTTGGGAGGTTCCGAGCCGATTTTTGGCATGGCGCCGGACGGCACGCGTGACGGACGGATGCCCTCCTACCTCATGGTGAAGTGCGGTACCTGGGGCAAAGGCGCCAAGCAACTTCATCGCTTCTTTGGTTGGGATGAGGTCGAGATGGGCAAAGGCGTGCCGTATTGGGTAGCGGCTGACGACTGCTTTGCGAGTGAGGGTGACCTCGTGGGACGCGTGAGGGTCGCACCTGAGGACGCTGCTGCGCACCCGGAGTGGATGAGCGACGCGGGTGACATTGCCTTTGACCTGCGCCTTGATAAGCAGATAACCTTCAACGTGGGCTATGGGGCGAGCGAGCCCGTTCGCTCGACCGAGGCGTTCCAGATGTTCTGGCATGCCGAGGGCGTCAAGTGCGCCTACGAGGGCGAGGTATTCCTCGATGGCGAGCGCTACGTCGTGGAGCCTGAGACCTGCTTTGGCTATGCGGACAAGAACTGGGGGAGCGACTTTACGACACCCTGGGTATGGCTTGCGAGCTGCGATCTTACGAGCCGGGTGTCTGGTGAGCGTTTGGAGAACTCTGCGATAGAGATTGGTGGCGGCAGGCCCAAGGTCGGCCCCGTCGCGCTCAACCGCAAGCTTCTGGGTGAGTTCGTCTATGAGGGTCAGGCCTTCGAGTTCAACTTCTCAAAGGTCTGGACAGGCAGTCGCACGCGCTTCTCGTGTCACGAGACCGAGACGCAGGTGGTGTGGCATGTTGAGCAAGAAACCCTCACGGCGCGTCTCATCACCGATGTGACCTGCGAAAAGACGGAAATGCTGCTCATTCGCTATGAGGCGCCGGACGGACAGGCGAGGCACACGCGCTTGTGGAACGGCGGCACTGGTGTGGGCCGGGCGCAGCTCTTTGTCCGCAAAGGACTCGGGTGGCAGCTCGTGGACGACATGGACATCGGCCACATAGGCTGCGAGTACGGCGAGTACGACGCCAGGGACCCGTACGAATAGGGACGGACAGGGGGGACGGGGGAGTTTGTCCCGCTTCGCGGACAAACTCCCCCGTCCCCCCTGTCCCGCCTACTTGTGGGCGCGGACGGCGAGCATGGTGGGGATATTCAGCTCGGAAAGACGCCCCTCGCCGTTGACGTCGTCGTACACGTCATCAATGGTGAATCCCGCGTGCAGGATGCCGCCAAGAAGCTCGCCGACCGTGTGGGAGAATTGTACGCCTGCATCCTCGAGCTCTGGTTCGGCCATGAGCTCAGGGTCAGCGATGGGGTCGAAGGGGAGGCCTCGGACGATGTGCTCCTCTTCCTGGTCGACCACGTAGTTGAAACCCGTGTCGAGTCCGGTGAGCAGCACGCCACCAGGCCTGAGCACGCGTGCGATCTCGCGCCAGATGGGGTCCGTCTCGCGCACGTAGCACAGGCTCACGGGGTTGACGACCATGTCGAAGCGAGCGTCAGCAAAGGGGAGCCGCTGCGTCATGTCGGCACGCACGATCTCGATCTCGTATCCCTCGCGCTCGGCCACGAGGCGCTCGCTCTCAAGCTGAGCGGGCGAGTAGTCGAGCACGGTGCAGCGGGCCCTTGCTGCAGTGAGGATGGGCATCTGCTGCCCGCCACCCGAGGCGAGTCCGAGCACGTCGGCCCCAGCGAGGTCGGGGAACCAACCGCGGGGCACGGGAATGGTGGGCGTCAGCAAGATCTGCCAGTCGCCTCGTTTGGCCCGCTCGTAGGTCTCGTGGTCGATGGGCGTGCCCCACTCCCATCCCTCGGCGACCCACTCGTCAATGGTCCGGGCATTGATGTCTTGGTAGCGCATGCTATTCCTCTCGCTTCTATCCCTCTGACAGCTCCAACCGCATGAGGACGAGCTCCTGCCAGTTGCCGTTGCGGGTGCGAAAGCCCTTGGGGTTTCGGCCGTATTCGACGAAGCCCTCGCTGCGGTAGGGGGCTATGGCAGAATCGTTCTCGGCAACGACATCGAGCTCTAGCTGTGCGTATCCCGCCTGTCGCGCACATGTGATGCAGGCCCGTGTGAGGGCCCGACCGATGCCGAGTCCCCAGTACGTGCGATCGACGCTCACGCCAAACTCTGCCCTATGGCGCAGCTTCTCCTTCGTCCCGACGGCCTCGATGCCTGCGGTTCCCGCCACGACGCCTTGGATCTCAGCCAGAATCTCGATCTCGTTTGCGCTGTCCGTCTTGTCCTGAAGGTAGCGGGCCTCGCTCCCGACGTCAAAGCTGCCCTCGTCAGGATAGGTGAACAGGTAATCGGTCTGCTCGTGCGTGAGGTTGAAGTTCTCCAGTGCCGCTCGCCCATCCTCGAACGTGCCGTTGCGCAAGACGCACTCCCTGCCATCCTTGAGCGTTATGGTCTCGCGGTATTCCATCGCCTCTCCTCATGACATGCCAAAAGGGGTGTCTGCCAAAGGGGTGCCAACCCTGCGTGCTGGGAAAACAGTATAACCCACGAGATCTTCGAGAGCCTGTCTGGCAAAGAGCCACAGCTCCAATTGACGTGAGCGACCTTTACAAGGACTGCAGTCCGCTTACCCGCTGGTAGTGTTCCTTGGGAACGATGAGGGTGTAGGCCACCTCCGAGGCGGGCTGCTGCACCGTGTTCATGGGTCCGGCGAGGGCATTGATGACACAGAGATACCAAGCTATCAGCGCGTTTGCCCGGTATAGCACCAGCACCTCGATCGTGCCGAGCGCCGCGAGCGACCCCCTACTTGTTCCTGTCATCGCAATCTAGCCACGCCCACTCCTCTTCATATGGGTGGCGTGGTACGTTCATACTATAAAGCTGGCCACTCTGCGGGTTGTGCTGATGCCAAACTTCGACCTCGTTGTGGCATCAATCATCGTGGGTGTCGCTTGTTTAGCCTTCCAAGCGAGGCGATAGGTGGCCGCTGGTGCCCGAAACTGAATGTTGGGTTCGTGTCACCCTAATCAATGACATGTGACGACCCCTGGCGGTTTAGTTGAACGCCCAACAGCCATCTTTTTTGGAGTGTCTTTGGGAATTAGTGTACCTTTGAAGCTGAAAAATCTACAAAACCCCAGTTGGCGGGAAACTTTCAGGTTCAAATGCGCACTGGCTATTTTACACAGTGTACCTTTGAATCTGAAAATAGTCTGTTATCTGGGCTTTTGTCGTCTCCACAAACCCAAATGTACACTATTTACAAACCAGCCTTGCCCGTACTCGTCGTTTTTCGCGCTTGAACCGCAGCCCATGCAAGGTGACCATAAGAACTAAGCGTCGGAATCAGGAAAAAAATATCGATAACGCAATATTCATTCGCAAACTCAGTCGATTGACGGTGAGAGCTGGATGCGCGGACAGGGGGGACGGGGGAGTTTGTCCCGCAAAGCGGGACAAACTCCCCCCCCCTGTCCCGTGTTTGGATAGAATGGTCGTACCCGCGAGAAAGAGGCGCGTCATGTTGTTTGTTCAGTATCCGAAATGCTCTACCTG
>CACXDP010000393.1 GCA_902766445.1 uncultured Coriobacteriaceae bacterium | reverse complement strand
TGCCGAGAGCGGCTGCTGAACATGCAGGACGCGGCCATTGACCGGCGCGTCTGCGGGCAGAGTCTGGTCCCGTACGTCCCCAGCATCTGAGCTGTAATCTTATGGCCCTGCGGGAAGGCGGCGAAGAGGCCCCGTCGATCTGGCTCGGCGTGTTGGGCGTCAGCCGAGCTTGTGACGCGGGGGACACGCCCCTGCGGCATGCGCATGGCCCGGATTGGTGCCCGCCACCCTTGTGGTGTTCCGCAGGGGCGTGTCCCCCGCGTCACACCTCACCCCCATTACAGCCTAATCGGGCGTGGTTCAGCGTTCATTCGTTTGTCTCGTCATCGCGGCGACCAGTCACGCACGTCGCCGCGCGCCGTGATATGCTGTTGGGGCAAAGCTGCCGAAGCCGGAACGGAGGGGGCCGTGACCAGGAAGTTCAACACCACGGGGCTGTGCGTGCCCCGCAAGCACTACATGGTGGACATATCCGACCGCGTGGCGCGGATGCGCGCGATGGTGGACCAGGGAGACTACTTCTGCGTCAACCGGGCGCGGCAGTACGGCAAGACCACGACGCTCTCGGCGCTCAGGCGCACGCTGGCGGGCGACTACGCCGTGGCGGGCCTCGACTTCCAGGCGCTCTCGCACGCCGACTTCGCCACGGAGGGCGCCTTCGCGGGATCGTTTGCCTCGATCCTGCTCGACGCGGAAGAGCTCGGCCAGCTCGAGCTTCCCGACGAGGCAACGGACGCCCTCGAGAAGCTCGAAGGTGCGGGCACCCCCACCCTCAAGGGCCTCTTCCGGGCGCTGCGCCGCTGGCTGCGGGCGTCGGCGCGGCCCGTGGTCCTGATCATAGACGAGGTGGACAGCGCCACCAACAACCAGGTGTTTCTGGACTTCCTGGCGCAGCTGCGCCTGGCCTACCTCAGCCGCGAGGACGATCCCTCCTACCCCGCCTTCCAGTCCGTGGTGCTCGCTGGCGTTACCGACGTCAAGCACCTAAAGGCGAAGATACGCCCAGACGGGGAGTCCAAGGTCAACAGCCCTTGGAACATCGCGGCCGACTTCGATGTAGTGATGTCGTTCGACGAGGCCGACGTCGCGGGCATGCTCGCCGACTACGAGGAGGACCACGCCACCGGCATGGACGTTGCCGCCGTCTCCGACGAGGTCGTGGCCTGGACCGGCGGATACCCCTTCCTCGTGAGCCGCGTCTGCCAGCTCATGGATGTGCGCGGCCTGGCTTGGAACCGCGCGGGCGTGGACGAGGCAGTGAGGCTGCTGCTCAAGGACGACGACGTGAGCCTATTTGAGTCGCTCATGGGTCAGCTCGAGAACCACGCCGAGCTCAAAGGGGCGCTGCGTGCCATGCTCATCGCGGGAGAGCGGATGGAGTACCTGCCCTATGACGAGACACAGAAGCTTCTCCGGATGTACGGCTTCGCCACGGAGCGCGATGGCATGCTCGTCATAGCGAACCGTGTTTTCGAGACGCTTCTCTGCGACCACCTGCTAGGCGAGGAGCGGGACGTCGGGTTACGCGAAGCGGCGGCTCTTGGTCGCAGCCTCTTCGTGCGCGACGGTCGCCTCCACATGCGCGCAGTGCTCGAGGGGTTTCGGCGCACCTACGAGCAGGTCTTCGGCCCGCTCGTCGACCGCTTCCCCGAGAAGGACGGCCGGGAGCTGTTCCTGCTCTACCTCAAGCCGATCATCAACGGCACCGGCAACTACTACATAGAGGCCCAGACGCGCGACCAGACCCGCACCGACGTCGTCGTCGATTACGCGGGCGAGCGGTTCGTGGTGGAGCTCAAGGTGTGGCGCGGCCCGCGCTACAACGCGGAGGGCGAGGAGCAGCTGCGGGGGTACCTAGACCACTTCGGGCTCTCGGTGGGCTACATGCTCTCCTTCAACTTCAACAAGCGCAAGGTGCCGGGCCTCAAGCGCGTGCCCGTGGACGACAAGGTGCTCTGGGAGGAGACCGTCTGAGCATCGTACGACATACCTGCTACGCCAATCCGGTTTGGCCGTCTTTTGGTGGCGGGCCCTCGTAACTGCCCCATCTGCATTGTGGACGTCGGTGGGGAGCACGTCGCCGGCATTGGCTTTGGAGTGTGCTCTATGGGCAACATACTTCAAAAAGTATACAGAGCGTGCCGAGAGCGGCTGC
>CACXDP010000392.1 GCA_902766445.1 uncultured Coriobacteriaceae bacterium | reverse complement strand
GGAACCGACCTCACCTTCGGTTTCCACTCCGCACTCGAGATCGCGACCAAGTTCATCGACGACATCCACACCACCGCGAGCTCCCATGGCCGCGTCTTCGTCATCGAGATCATGGGCCACAAGGTCGGTTGGATCCCCCTGTATGCGGGCATCGCGGGCGGCGCGGACGTCATCCTGCTTCCCGAGATTCCCTATGACCTCGACAAGGTCATCAAGACCATCGAGGAGCGCGACGCCGAGGGCAAGCGCTTCACCATCATCGCAGCAGCCGAGGGTGCCATCACCAAGGAGCAGGCCGCGATGAAGAAGAAGGAGTACAAGAAGCTCCTTGCCGAGCGCAAGCACTCCGTCGTCTATGAGATCGCAGAAGCAATCGGCGCCAGGACTGGCCGCGAGACCCGCGTCGCCATCCCCGGACACACCCAGCGTGGCGGCCAGCCGTGCGCTCGCGACCGCGTCTTCGCGACGCAGGTCGGTGTCGAGGCGGCACTGGGCATCCTTGAGGGCGAGTTTGGCTTCATGGTCGCCGACAAGGGCCGCGAGATTGTGCGCGTCCCCATGAGCGAGGTCGCTGGCAAGCTGAAGTATCTCGATCCTGAGTGCCAGCTCATTCAGCAGGCACGCGAGATGGGCATCTCCTTCGGCGACTAGGCCTTCCAACAGTGCACGTAATGTGGGAGGGGCGTCCTTAAGCGGACGCCCCTCCCCTTTCATGGCGATAAAAAAGCCCACTCCTGTTAAAAAAGCCCACGCCTGTTAATCGAGACGTGGGCCAAAATGATTGCGCTCAGAAGGTGGTGGCTACACCGCCACGATGTTCACCAGCTTTCCGGGGACGTAGATGACCTTCTTGATGTCCTTGCCCTCGATGAAGCGTGCGACTGCCTCCTTGGCAGCACCCTCAACCTCAGCCTGAGGTGCATCGGCGGCAACCTGGATGCGCGCACGAATCTTGCCCTTCACCTGAACGGCAACCTCGATGGTCGAGGCCTTGGCCGCCTCCTCGTCAAACTCGGGCCACGGCTCGTCATAGACAGAACCCTCCAGGCCCAAGGCCTCATGGAAGAGCTCCTCGCCCCAGTGCGGGCATATGGGCGAGAGCATGGCCACGATGCTCCTGGCAACCGCGTAGGTCAGCGCAGGGTCACGGTCTGCCGAGGCCACCTTGTTGAGGTATCCCGACGCATCGTTGACCAGCTCCATCACGGCAGAGATTGCCGTGTTGAACTGACCGCGGTCAAAGTCTGCCGTGCACTTGATGCCCATCTCGTTCATGCGGCGGAAGAGCTCCTTGCCCTCCGTATTCAGGGCTGCCACGTCAAGCGTCTCGTCCTTGCTCGCCGTCTCGGCAAGGCCCCACACCGTTCTCCAAGCGCGCTTGATAAAGCGGTTAGCTCCGGCAACGACCTCTTCGTCCCAGTTGAAGTCCTTCTCAGTCGGGGCGATGAAGAGGATCGCAAGGCGCATGGTGTCGGCGCCATAGGGACCGATGACGCTCGAGGGCGGCACGACGTTGCCCTTTGACTTGCTCATGGTGTCACCGTTGGCGTCCTTTACCATGCCCTGGCAGAGCAGGTTGGTGAAGGGCTCGTCGAAATCGACCATGCCGAGGTCTCGCATGACCTTGGTCCAGAAGCGCGAATAGAGCAGGTGAAGGATGGCGTGCTCGATGCCGCCGATGTAGTTGTCAACCGTCATCCAGTGGTCGGCAGCCTCACGTGAGAACGGAGCCTCGTCGTTGTGGGGGTCGCAGTAGCGCAGGTAATACCAGCTCGAGCAGGTGAAGGTATCCATCGTGTCGGTGATACGACGCGCGGGCTTGCCGCACTTCGGGCAGGTAGTCTCATAGAACGGCGCATACTCGGCGAGAGTCTGGCCTGCACCGAGGTCGAGGTCATCAGGAAGACGAACTGGCAGGTCTTCGTAAGGCACTGGCACGTCGCCGCAGCAGTCGCAGTGAATCATCGGGATGGGATTGCCCCAGTAACGTTGGCGGCTGATAAGCCAGTCGCGCAGACGGAACTGGACCTTCTTGCGACCGATTCCACGCTCGGAGAGATGAGCGATGATGGCGTCGACGGCCTCGGAGTGCTTGCCACCCTTCATGCCCGTGAACTCGCCCGACTGGATGAGGTAGCCCTCTGCATCCATGGCGTGATCCCAGTCCACGTTGGTGACGCGCAGCTCACGCTCGTCCTTGAGCTCCTCGTAGAGCGGGTCGTCCTTCTGTGCAATGATGGGCGGAATGGGCAGGTCATACTTGCGCGCGAAGTCAAAGTCGCGCTGATCGCCCGAGGGCACGCCCATGACAGCGCCCGTACCGTAGTCGAGCAGGATGTAGTCAGCCACCCAGATGGGGGCGGGAACTCCGGTGAGCGGGTTGATCACGTATCGACCGGTGAAGACGCCGTGCTTCTCGCGTCCTGAGCCCTGACGGTCGACCGAAGAGACCTGCTCGACGGACTTCTTGAGCTCGAGATACGCGGCTTCGTACTCCGTACCCGCGACGAGCTCTGCCGCAAGTGGGCTCTCGGGCGGCAGCAGGAAGAACGAAACGCCAAAGAGCGTGTCGGCGCGAGTCGTAAACACGGTAATCAGGCGGTCGGTGGGCGTGACGCCGTCCTCTGCGGCCAGCGCGAAATCGATCTCGGCACCCTCAGAGCGACCAATCCAGTTGCGCTGCTGAGCCTTGACGTTCTCGGGCCAACCGGTGAGCTGATCGAGGTCGTCAAGAAGCTCCTGCGCATAGTCGGTAATCTTGAGATACCACTGTGACAGCTCGCGCTTCTCGGGTACCTCGCCACACCTCCAGCACCTACCGTCCACGACCTGTTCGTTTGCCAGGACCGTGTTGCAGCTCGGGCACCAGTTGACGGGGCTCGTCGCACGATAGGCCAGACCGCGCTCCCACATCTTGAGGAAGGCCCACTGGCCCCACTTGTAGTACTCGGGGTCGCAGGTGCGAACGAGGCGGTCGTAGTCATAGGAAAAGCCCATACGCTTCATGGTGGCTATCGCCGTGTCCATGTTTTTGTAGGTCCAGGCACCCGCTTGGGTATTGTGCTTGATGGCGGCATTCTCGGCGGGCAGGCCGAACGCGTCGAAGCCCATGGGATGCAGCACCTCAAAGCCGCGCATGCGCGCTTGGCGCGCCATCGCGTCACCGATGGAGTAGTTACGCGCGTGGCCCATGTGCAGGTCACCCGAAGGATAGGGGAACATCTCGAGGACGTATTTCTTTGGTCTGTCCGAATCGTCGCGAGCCTGGAACGTGCTCTCGCGATCCCAGACCTGCTGCCACTTGGTCTCTATGGCCTCCGCGTTATAGGCGGGAATGTCTCGTGCCATATGTATCTCCTTCGTTCGCATTCAAAGCAACACGCAAGTATAGCCTAAAGAGCGATGCCACAGCGCCACAAAGATG
>CACXDP010000391.1 GCA_902766445.1 uncultured Coriobacteriaceae bacterium | reverse complement strand
GCGCAGGGATAATATCCCGTGTACAATGGTTGAGCGTTTTTCCAGCTTTTGAGCTGTTTAGGCAAGTTGTGTACACTAAATAACAGCCTAGCATACATTAGTCGCTGCTCGTATTCCCGGAACACGCGTCACGCCGCGTCCGAATGATCATGGCGTGCGCAAAGCTGCGCGACATGGTAGTCGGCGCGTCGCACGGGGCCGTCAAAACGACGAGCAATGCATGGGTAGAAGAGACGCGCTTATCGAGTGCTTTGGCGACACCATGAGGCTGTGTCGCAGCGAGGAGCTTGCTGGTCGGGTGGAGGCGTCGCGCGAGGAGACGAGACTCATCGGCGTGAGCGATGCGGTCGATGCACCCGAGACCGTGCCGAGTCAGTCAACTGTGCGCGTGTCCGTTACGCCTGACCGGACGTTCGAGGCGGCACAACGACTCGTTGCACAGAGTCCCGACTCGCGGTGTGCCGTCCTCAACTTTGCCTCGCCGGTGAATCCGGGCGGCGGCGTCACGTCTGGCTCCACGGCGCAGGAGGAGTGTTTGTGCCGCTGTAGCACGCTGTATCCCTGTCTCGATCAGAAGCGTCTGTGGGACGGGTATTATCTGCCGAATCGCAGGGCGCGCAATCCGATCTCGACCGACGTGTGTATCTATACGCCCGGGGTGGTTGTGGTGAAGGAGGACGGGATGCCTCCTGTGGCGCTGCCCCGCGATCAGTGGTTTGCGGTCGACGTCATCACCTGCGCGGCACCGAACCTGCGCAATGTCTGGGGCGGGATTCCTGCAGACGAGCTACGTGCGATTCACCTCTCGCGAGCGCGGCGCGTGCTCTCGGTTGCCGCGTCCTTTGCATTATGCATTATGCAGTTGCTGATGCGGCCTAGGTGTTCTGCCACCTGCCAGATGTCGTCGGACAGGTAGCTGTAGAGCGACATCCAGTAGCTCCCCGTCGCCTCCATGGCCACGACCGAGCCTGGCGCCTCGGCATGCGTGCGCCCACTGAAGAATGCGGCGGGGCAAGAGGCGCCCGCCCAAGTTGCCTCTTTTGAGTGCCGGGGGCGATGTGGAGCGGATTCGTGGGGGTGTGACAACCCGTGCCAGCTGGGGGCTGCGGGCGGCGGGGGACGACTTGGACGAAGGGGAAGGCCGCCTGATAGGTTGCGCGCCGAGCCAGCTCGAGGCGAGCGCGCCGTGGCGTCCAGGCGGGATGCTTCTGACGTCGCCTGCCCCCCAAAGAGTCGCCCCGCGAGGCCAATCCCGTAGATGTGAACCCGTGGCACCTCCGACGGAGTTCACGTCTACATGCATGATTTGTTTATCAACCAGTCTACCTGTGGTTTCGCAGTTTGCAGGCTGGCAAATTTGTAGATGTGAACTCGCAGGGGCCGTCACGAGTTCACATCTACAAAATGTGTTCCGAGCGCACGCCATTCAACTGGGGTTTTGCGAATTCTCTTCCATGGTTCGTGTAGATGTGAGCTGTTGGTTTGCTCAGTCATTAAGGGAAACGACGATTAGTGGCGAGGCCTCCGGTGGGCCTCCCGGTTTCCCTGAGCCGCTCATCGTGGAACCGCTCGTTTCTCAGCGTGCCGGAGAGCCATTCCGCCACTAGTGCTGATCTCAGCACTAGTGGCGGAATGGCTCAAGAAATGCGTGCGCATGGGGTTCGCCATCGGGAGAGAGCCAGATACGTTGATGATGGCCAAGCTCGCGGGCGACTTCAGGACGTTCGTCCGCAACAATCATCTTGGTCTCCTTGCGGGCGCTCCGGTCCGCGAGCGTGTGCGCCGCGAGTCTCGTCTGCCGGACGCGCGCGAAGGGCGGCATCGCCACGGGGCCGATGTCGTTGGCGAGATGCCCCGGGTTCGCACGCGATGCTGCGGCGAGGTAACGAACGCGGGCGCGGGGGGCTCATCATCCGCCTCTCGGGAAACGACTTCGACGCCCGTCCTTGGCTGAGTGCTAGACTTCGTGTGCTTAACGCGGGAGTGAGGGGGAAGATGGTGGACGATGGCTTGACTGGCTTCGAGCGGGCGGTGAGGGACGCGCTCGACCGGCTCGGGACGGGGCTGCTCGGACGCCCGCAGGAGTTCACGGGTGCGGTGGCAGACCTCCATGACCCGGACTCGCCGGAGGTGACGGTGCTCTACCTGCACTGCTCGGACGAGCTGCTGCGGCCGTTTGCCGAAGCCGCAAGGGCGGGCACGACCGACGCGCTCGAGCGGGCTGCGAGGAGGGCGGAGCTGTGGCTGCACGACGCACGTCGCGTGACCACCTTGGACTCGCACGTCGTCGCCTGGGGCATCGCCCGTGGCGTGGCGGCTCACCTTGGCATCGGGCTGTTCCGCGACCCGGATGGTGGCAGTCGTGCGGGGGAGGGCGAGGCGACAGGGGCCGCAGTGGAGCGGGCGCGAGCCGTGCTGGCAGATACCGGTGCCGCGGAGGCGGACGTCGCTGACGCCCTCGACGTGATTCGCGCGCTGCCCGACGGCACGCAGGGGAAGTCGGGCTTGGAGCCCGCCCTCGAGCGCAGGCTCGGCAAGCTTGTGGCGGAGCGCGAGGCCGGGGAGGCCCGCAGGGCAGAGGAGGAGCGCTTGCGCCTCGAGGCCGAGGAGCGTGAGAGGGCCGAGGCCGCCCGCAAGCGGCGAGAGGAGCGCGACCGGCTCCTGGCGGAGCGGGAGGCGAGGCGTCGGGCCGCCACCAGCGCGGGGCCCGCGCCTGGTCCCGACCCCCAGCCAAGCAACCGGGCCGTGGCGGCGGCGGTCGCCGTCGTAGCGTGCGTGGTCGTGGCCATCACGCTGTTCGCGAACTCCAACGCCATCACTCGGACGAAGGCCTCGGGTGCGAATTCCGTGGTATCGGAGGAGGATACCAGTGTCCCCGTGCGCAAGGGCATTGCCAAGTACTCCTGGGATGAGCTCAAGGAGCTGTCGAGTGTCATCGCAGACGCCAAAAGCGACGAGGCGGGGATCAAGATTGCCAAGAAGTTCAACCTCGTCGACTCGGATGGGAGTCTCCATGGCGACACGAAGCCCGTCGTACTCGAGGACGGCACCAAGACGTCGGTTCGCATATTGGGCTTCCGTCACGACGAGCTGGCGGATGGCGGCAAGGCCGGCATCACCTTTGAGTTCGCCGATTTGCCGTCCGAGCACAGCATGAACTCCGAGCCGACCAACGACGGCGGCTGGGAGGCGTCGGAGATGCGCGCGTGGCTCAACTCCGACTTCTTCGACATGCTGCCAGATGACCTGCGAGAGTGCGTTGAGACTGCGAAGAAGTGGACCAACAACACGGGATACGTATCCAACGAGGGCGACACCTCCGTGGTGACGGAGACCTCTGACAAGCTCTGGCTACTCTCGTCGGGCGAGGTGTTTGGCGAGGTCGGGGACAGGTGGTATTCGGCCGCGACCTACGATGCCGAGGGGACCCAGTACCAGCTCTACGCCAACCAGGGTGTCACGACCCGCAACGTCGGCGGCTTATGCTATAAGGACGAGGCGGGCTCGTGGTGGTGGCTTCGCTCTCCGGTTGCCGGCATAAAGTCCGACTTCGACTGCATTCCCTCTTTAGACGACTCGCTTGACGGCGACCGTAGCGTGAACAGCGCGAGCGTGGGCGGCGTGGCCCCCGGCTTCTGCTTCTAGCTATCAGAGCATCTGCCGCGCGGTGCCCGCCCTGTGTGGCGGGCGCGACTATTGCAACGGGTTGAGGTGTTCGGGTTGGGTGCTTGACCGGTACGGCCTACATCGTGATGGAGTACATGGAGGGCATCTCTTTGTCGCGGCTTGCCGAGGAGCGCGGCGGTCGCATCGAGCCCGACGAGCTCTTCGAGATCGTCGAGCCGCTCCTGGGGGCGTTGGCTGAGCTGCACGAGAGGGGCATCATCCATTGCGACGTCACGCCGGACAACGCCCTGCTGGAGAACGGGCGGATTCGCCTGATAGACTTCGGCTGCGCCCGTGTCCGTCTGGGAGGGTCGTTCGAAAGCCCGCCGTTGCGACCGCTTTGGGCAACTACGCGCTCGTCATGTTCTTTATGGGCGTCGTCACGCCCCTTGCCGAGTGGGACTCCATACGAGCGAAGCTGTGGCAGAAGGTGCTCCACCTCATCACCTTCCTGGCCTTCATGCTCCCCTATGTTCCCATTGCCATGGTCGCTCTTTTCAGGCGGTCGCAGTGGAAGCCGATTGTGCAATCGGCAGACCTTAGCATCGAGGACCTCATGTGAGGGTGGCAGGCACGGGGACCGTCCCCAATGCCATACGTTTGAGTTCATGGCATTAGGTGTTCCCCGGCTTTTTCTCTAGCCATTAAGCATCAGCTTGACGGTGCCATACGGCCTCGGGCACCGTCAGGTAGAAGACCGACGCGTTGTCGGTTGGAAGTCTGACGGGCCGTCGAGCAGCTCTGAGAGTTGAATCGAGTCCGTCGAGGGCTTTCGCCCTACGCTGCGCAGCTCCCCCGCATTCGGTCAGCGGGCGAATCGCACCATCGGAGCGCCACATCGCGCGCTGGGGTTTGGGCTCGGGGGTTTCCCCTCGTCGGCGGCCCTCGCGGCTCGCGCACGCCGGTATCCCGACGCCACGTCTGTCCCGTCCACCCTGCCTCGGCGAGGTGCAGGCCCTCATGCACCGAGGTCCGACGGACTCGATTCAACTCTCAAGGTTCACTCGAAATGAGGACCATGCTACACCACGCGGCGGAGTCGGCATCTAAGTTGTTTTCTGTGGTGCGCTCGGCGCTCGTGCGATACGACCTCGACGGGCCCGCGCGGCCGCGCGCTAAAATATTCGAGGCATACCGCTAAAGAGAGGAGGCGAGGTGGCTGACGGGGGATTGACTGCCTTCGAACAGGCGGTGAGAGGCGCGCTCGACTCGCTGGGGAGGGACGCGCTCGAGAAGCCCAAGTGGTTCATCGGTGCTGTCGCGGACCTCTACGACCCAGACTCGCATGAGATGACGGTGCTCTATGCGCATTGCGGCGAGGAGCTGCTGTGGCCGTTCGCGAAGGCAGCCGAAGCTGGAGCGACCGACGCCCTCGGGCGGGCGGCGAGGAGGGCCGAGCTGTGGTTGCGCGACGTGCGGCGAGTGAACGCCAAGGACGCGCACGTGGTCGCTTGGGCCATTGCAGGGGCGCTGGGCTGGACGGGGGCAGATGCTGTGGGAAATGCCTTTTCCTCGCAAGATCCATCTCAGGTTTTCCTGCGGAGGTCCAGCGGAGTGTCAGACGCGCTGCCCTATCCTCGCGTTATCGGCGTTAGTCCGCGGTCGCACGTTGCCGACTATTCATGGGCACAGCTCAAAGCGATCGCCCGCGCCATCGCGGCGGCGGAAGGCGATGAGGAGGGCTTCTCGATTGCCAAGAAGTATCACCTCGTGAGCACCGACGGCAAGCTACAGGGAGATGCAAGGCCTGTTTCCCTAAAGGACGGCACGCTGGCACACGTGCGCATCCTAGGCTTCCGTCACGACGAGCTAGCCGACGGCGGCAGGGCCGGCATCACCTTCGAGTTCGCCGATGTGTCGACCACGCGCCGCATGAACACCGAGAATACCAACGGGGGCGGTTGGGAGGCTTCCGAGATGCGCGCATGGCTCAACTCGGACTTCTTGGCGCTGTTGCCGGAGGACCTGCGCGTCTGCGAGGAGGCGGTGAGAAAGCGCACGAACAACAGGGGGCATGTCGAGAAGGAGGGTGACACCTCCGTGGTGACGCCCACGTTTGACAAACTCTGGCTCCTCTCGGTGGGCGAGGTGTACGGCGAGGTCCCAAGCGTCTGGTATTCGTCCGCGACCTACGACGCCGAGGGGACCCAGTACCAGCTCTACGCAGACCAGTGTGTCATCACGTCCGACTACGGCTTCTGCAAGAAGGACGGGGCGGTCTCGTGGTGGTGGCTTCGCTCTCCGAGCGCCTATAACGGGAGCGTTTTCCACCACGTTAGCTCCGACGGCGATTGGTTCGGCAGCTTCGCCGGCTGCGTGGACGGCGTGTCCCCCGGCTTCTGTTTCTAGCCATCGAACGTCTGCCGCGCCGCGCCCATACTGTGTGGCGGACACGAACTCCATCGCGTGAGGTTTGAGGTTTCGACTGGGGGTAACCCAAGCCTTTCTTTATCGATCTGCACGACAAGAGAGTCAGATGGTGCCCGTCTGGGGCTAAGCCCCCATTCGCCAAAGGGATATCGATTTTTGGAGAATGGGGGGATGCTCCCTTTGCGACACGCTTACCCCTCTTCTAAAACCGGGCCCCTGCTCTTTCGGCCTGCTCGTTCTCGCCGTTGGTTACCTCGCATACGAGCAGGTTCGCGCTGGCGGTCGCCTCCACGAGCGTGTCGCAGGCCATCGCGTCGCTGGAGAAGACGAACTTCAATCCCTTGCGCAGCGGGTCCAAGACCTGCTCCGGCTGGACGGCGGTGCCTTCCACCTGCACGCTCTGGCCCTTCTGGAGGAGGCCCGGCGTGCCGAAGGTGTGGTCGACATGGTAGTGCGTGAGGGCGATTACGTCTGTCTTCATGAGGCCGACTCCCGTCGCACGCGTGGCCGACTGCGTCCCCTCGCCGCAGTCGAAGAGAATCGAGTGCCCGCCGCAGGTGAGGAGCGCTGCCGTAAGCGCCCTGTGGGGGAGCGGGACTAGGGATGTCGTTCCAATGAGCGCGACGTCTATCATGGCGTCTTCTTCTCGTCGGGTTGTCGTCTCCGATTCGGTTGCCGTTGTACTGTCAGGCGGCGTTCGCCTGCCCAGCTCGATTCGCCGTCATCCGCTATCGTGCAGATGGAATGCGGATGGGTGCCACCCTAGCCGACCTGCACCGAAAACCTCCGCCAATCCTACGGACCTGGTTGCCCGCGCCGTCCTTCTGCGCCAACTACGTCCGCAGCTCGTCCCTCACGCGCATGAGGATGCGGCCCAGGTGGTTCTGCCCCTGGCCGGTGCGCGCGTCCACGCCCCAGAACGT
>CACXDP010000390.1 GCA_902766445.1 uncultured Coriobacteriaceae bacterium | reverse complement strand
GTACGACGCCTACGGCAACCCGATCAGCTCTTCGAACTCGCAGGTCGAGTACGACGCCTACGGCAACCCGATCAGCACTTCGAATTCCAGCGGCGGGTACGACGCCTACGGCAACCCGATCAGCTCTTCGAATTCCAGCAGTGGGTATGACTCCTATGACAACACCTACGGTTACGGTTACGATTACACTTACTGAGCGATCAAATCGTAGGGGGCAGAAGTAGACGATTCGCTGAACTGGTGCTTCGTGCGCTTCTGGTGCGTGCGGGCGAGATTATTGCGATCAGAAAGGCTGATAGTCGCTAAGTATTTGTGATGCTTCGTGCATGAATCTCATTCCTTTGAAACAACCTTAGCGATAATCGCGTATGATGTTACGTCACGCAAGCGAAGTGCATGCCTCCACGTAGGTCGATCGTGCCTCGTGGGGGTTTGAGACAGAACGAGAGGTCGGAGAGCACACGTGACGCAGAGCATATACGACGCGGATACCAATGCAGAGCATGAAGGCGCGGCATCCAAACCGAATACCAGCGCGCACACGGGCTTAACGGATGGGGACGTAACCCTGAGAGATGAGGAGTCAGACGAATCGTCGTGGCTCTTGCTCTCGCATTCCGCAGACGCCCGTCTGCCGCGCTACGTGCCCGTCGTGGACGAAGACGAGTTGGATGGCTACTACCCCAAAGCGCAAGGTGGGGGTGTGGTCGTACGAGATCCCGTCGAGTCCGCTTCAGAGGTTGAGTACGACTTGTTTACCGCCATCGATGACGCTAATGGGGACGTATCGGAAGAGTTGTCAGAGGAGTCCGTTCGCAGCGTAGATCCGATGCGGCTACCGACGTTTGAGGCGATAGATGACGGCGGTGAGACACATTACAGTGAGCCATCTAACCTTATTTTCTCTGATGATGCCGACGAGAGGGAAAACCCCTATGTAGTTGCCATGCAGAAAGGCGGGGCATCAAAGGCAAAGGCATCAGATAGCGCCTCATCCGAGAAGCCGAAGGCTCGAAAAGGCCGGAAGCTCTGGAAGGGCATATTCAAGCAAGTGTGGCTCGATGTTGAGTATGAGATTCTTCACAAAAGACGTCCCGATATCAAGGAGTCCGAAGAGACCGACCAACCTGAGGAAGCCGCCGGGTTGGTAGAGGAAACCGAACAGCTCGAAGAAGACACTCTCATCGAAGAGTACGACGAGTACCCCGAGGAAGCGGAGCAGCCCGAGGAGACATATGGCCTTGAGGAGAACGACGAATATCCTGAAGAGGTTGAGCAGCCCGAGAAGCTCGATGACTATCCGGAGGAGTACGACGAGTTCCCCGAGCAGCCCGAGCAGCCCGAGGAGTATTACGAGTTCCCTGAGGAGTCCGACTACCTCGAAGACGAGGACATCCTTCAGGCCGAGGACTACCTCGAAGACGAGGACTACGTCGAAGAAGGCGCATACATTGAGGATGACGCCTATCTGCTCGATGATGAGGCGGCTGTGGAAGACCTTGAGGGTGTCGAAGAACTGACGAACGATACGCTCGACCAGCAAGACCAGTCCGAAGTCTCCCAAGAGACATCGGATGGGGATGAGCTGGATGCCGCTGTGGATGACGGAACTGCAAAGAGGGCTCGTAAGCGCATAGAGCCTCCCGTGAAGGTCGTCACAATATACAATGGTGCGATTGGAACGTTTGACAAGGTCAAGGAGTTCGTTTCCGTCAGGCGTGCGCGCATCGTCGTCATCGCTACAGCGACTCTGATCATTCTTATCATCATTTACGTCGCAGGTATCGTACGCCTTACGGGCGCCTTCCTGCCAAACACGCATATTGGAGATTGCGATGTCTCGGGTATGACCCAGCATCAGGCGGAGGCAGCGCTCACCGCACGTACTAAGAGCTACGCCCTCACTGTCTCGGTGGGCGATTTCTCGACGACCGTGGACGGAGCGAGCGTATCTCTGGACCGCGATGAGACGCGCATCGCAAAGGAGGCCTACGAGAAGCAGTCTCCTCTCATCTGGCCGATTGCGTACATCTTCGGCACAGAGCCGGATGTCGACCAAGCCATTACCTACGATAACGTCAAGTTTGACCAGCAGCTAGAGACCGCCATAGACGAATACAATAAAGAGAAGCTGCCCGCTGACAAGGCGCGCGTGTCTTATGACGGGACGACGCAGACTTACTCTGTGACGGGCAGTGTGGACGGCCAAGCACTTGACAAAGATGACATTCTCATTGAGGCACGAGGCAGTATCGAGCAGATGCGCTCCTCGGCAAGGCCGGATCCTGGACTGGCGTTGCGCGATGCGACGGTTGAGGATCTTCCTCAGTATGCAATAGCGGTCAGCAACGCAAACGCCGTTCGCGATGCGAGCATCCCGATTCTCGCCAATGGCAAGCAGGTCACCATCTGCGATCCTGTGCTGATTAGGTCTTGGGTAAGCGTAAGTGACGAACCAGCGGTAGTTGTGGACGAGGACGCCATCGAGACATGGTGCAAAAACACCCTGAGTCCCCTCGTGTACAAAGAAGGCGAGTGGGGAGAGGTGTTTCTTGACACTGCCAAGTTTGTGGATGGGTTTTCGCAGCGTCTGAGGGACGGCGATCCAAGCCCTTATGAGGTAATCACATACGACGAGCTCAATCGTGAGGGCCTCTCAAGGCAGCAGGCATACGAGGAAAGCCCGTGGAAGAAGAAGCTTGGTCGCTACATCGACGTCGACCTCTCCGCCCAGTTCGCTCGTCTCTTTGACTCGTCGGGCAAAGTTATCTGGGAGTCGGCTTTCGTGTCGGGCGATATGTACGAGGGAAGGCAGACGATCACAGGTACATACCAGTTGTATGCCCACCTGCCAGGTCAGGTGCTCGTGGGTCTCGACTACGACAATGATGGCCAACCCGATTATGAGTCATACGTCAACTTCTGGATGCCGTTCTATGGTGGCTACGGCTTGCATGACGCGACATGGCGCGACTCCTTCGGTGGTGACCTCTATATGTACAACGGAAGCCATGGGTGCATTAACCTGCCCTTTGATAAGGCGGAGGAACTGTTCAACATGACATCGGTGGGCGATACCGTCTACGTGCACGAATAGACTTGGCACTCGTTGAGGCACACTAGAGGTCAACTCTTGGTGTGCCTCAACGCTCCTTTCGCGCCTTGACTCGTAAAAGCGGCATCCATTCTTGTGGGGGTGTGCTACACTCAAACCACACGCAATCCACACGTAGCACACTGCACACGAAAGGAGCCCACCCATGGCCAACCACTTTAGCGATTTTGACGTGTACGACGTACCACCTGAGTACCGACCGCTCGGCGCATGGGCTTACTTCGGCTATACGATTCTGTTTAATCTGCCCGTGATAGGTCTTATCTGCCTTATCGTATTCAGCTTTTCGGATTCAAATATCAATCGCCGCAACTTCGCGCGGTCGTACTTTATTGCGCTTATCTTCCTGCTGATACTCTTTCTGGTTCTTTTCATTACTGGGCAGCTTGGCAATTTCATCAATGCCTATAATTCGGGAGAGCTCCAGTTTGGTAGCTGGATTCCTTTTGCATAGCGACAGGTTAGACGAAAGTTGCGAGGGGCCGCCGCACAAGACAGCTTGTGCGGCGGCCCCTCGCGCCCTGTGTGCGTGTCTACTCTGCTTCAAGAAGCTCGATCTCGAAGTTAAGCGCCTTGCCGGCCATCTCATGGTTCATGTCAAAGGTGATGGCGAAGTCGTTCTTGTCGGTAACAGTCGCGGCTATGGGCTGACCGGTCGGGGAACCAAGCATGACGCGCTGGCCAACGACAAGCTGCTCAGATCCGGGAAGCTGCGCGATAGGAAGCGTCTGAACCAAATCCATACGACGCGGGCCATAGGCATCCTCGGGCTCGAGGCGTATGGTCACAGTTTCGCCAACGGCCATATCGCGCACCGCCGCGTCGAAGCCGGGAATCATCTGGCCTGCCATGCAGGTGAAAGGTAGCGGCTCCCCCCGGTCCCGGGAGGAATCGAACTTCGTCCCGTCGTCAAGCGTGCCCACGTAGTGAACCTTGACGTGTTTTCCTTCGTTGCTCATGAGAAATCCTTTCCCTTGGAGTTGCAATGTGCGCTAGTGTACCATGGTGTGGACGAGTTGGAGGTCACGTGTTGAATGCAGACGAATACAAGGGATGGGTCGGGGTCTTTGACTCCGGTGTGGGTGGCATCAGCGTGCTGCGCGCGCTCGTGAGCGAGCTTCCTAACGAAAGCTTCGTGTATTTTGGCGATTCGGCCCATGCGCCATACGGAGAGAAAACGCCCGCAGAGGTCCTCGATCTCTCGCAGCGAATCGTGGAGCGGTTTATGATTGCTGGTTGCAAGTCGGTGGTCATCGCGTGCAATACGGCCACCTCTGCGGCTGCAGCGCAGATGCGTGCGACTTATCCGGACGTGCCCATCATCGGTGTGGAACCGGCTCTCAAGCCCGCTGTGCTCGCTACGCCTGACGGAACGGTGCTTGTGATGGCCACGCCAATGACGGTGCGGCTGGAGAAGTTCCAGCAGCTCATGGCTGAGTGGGGGAGTGGTGCGCGCGTCATCGCCGTTCCTTGCGAGGGGCTTGCGGCGCGCATCGAGCGTGGGCGACTTCATGAGCCAGATCTCAAGGAGCTCATCGAATCATTAGTCGGTAGCTACGCAGGAAAAGCGGACGCCGTCGTGCTGGGCTGCACGCATTATCCCTTCGTCATCGATCAGATCAGGGAGGTTCTTGGCGATGTGCCCTTCTTTGATGGTGGAGAGGGTACCGCGCGACAGCTGAGGCGCCGTCTCGCGGCGTGCGACCTGCTCGCTGGGCAGGACGCCCAAGGCGCAGTGAAGTTCCTCTCGAGCAAGGACACACCGGAGGAGCTGGCTCTGTACCAGCGATTCTTTACGGCATAAACAAAGGCGCTTGGAATCAAATCCCAAGCGCCTCTCAGCGGCATTCCTTATGCCCGTGGCTTGCCCCAGAAGGAAAGAACCACAGTGCCCGGTCCCAAGTGGCAGCCGATGCCGGCACCCACGTCAAAGATTTCAACTTTGTTGTCGCGAATCTTGTGGAACTTAGCTTCGACCATGCTCGCAACGGCCTTTGCGTCAGCCAGGCACTCGGTGTTCGTGATGAAGACACGCTGGTCGTAATCGAAGCCTCCCTGAGCCAGTTCTTCCATCTTGCGGATCTGACGCGCGAAGGCCTTGCGCTTGGTACGAATCTTTTCCTTGACCGCGAGAGTTCCGTCCGGCTCGATGTCGAGCATCGGGCAGATGTTAAGCATGCCACCGAGTAGGCCTGCCGCCTTGGACACGCGACCGCCGCGAATGAGGAACGTGAGGTCTGTGGTCACGAACCAAGTATTGATCTCGGCTTTGTGGGTCTCTGCCCAAGCAGCAAGGTCCTCCAGCGAGTACCCTTCGTCACGCAGGTCGGCCAACTTGTCGATGAGCAGGCCATAGCCACCGCTTCCCGAGGTTGAATCGATGACGATGACCTTGCGGTCAGGAAACTCGCGGGCGATGCTGTCACGAGCCATGCAGGCTGACTGATAGGTGCCCGAGAGACCCGAGGCGAGGCAGACGTGCAGAATGTCTTTGCCTTCCTCAAGGATGGCGCGCCAGTCGCTCATATACTCACCGACGCTGATCTGGCTGGTTCTCACCTCGGCACCCGCGAGCATTCGTGCGTACAGGTCTGCTGGAGGTATGGTCTCGCCAAAGTCATCTTTGCAAATCGAGCCGTTGACTTCGTAATTGAAATAGATGTAGTGGACGTCACGCGAATCGAGCCAAGCGCGCGACAAGTCGCACATCGTGCAACAACTCAAGACGTAATCTGTCATGTGGTTCCTCCTTGCAACGCTATGGATGCAACGTATTGAAAAGCCTCATCATGCTACCACGAGAGGGCAGAACGGCACAAAAAACACCAGTCTTTGATGTGCCGCCTAGCTGAGGTGGCGTGCGATGGTCTGCATCATGTCGTCAATGTTGTAGGGTTTTGCCAGATGGTCGTTCATGCCGATTCCGAGAGCAAATTCCCTGTCTTCTTGGAATGCGTTGGCCGTCATGGCAATGATTGGTGTCTGGGCTTTGTCAGCGTCCTCGAGGGCACGAATCCTGCGCGTCGCCTCGTAACCATCCATGTTGGGCATCTGGATGTCCATGAGTATGATGTCGTAGGTGCCAGTGGGAGCATCCTCCATCATGCGTACGGCTTCTACACCGTCACCCGCGACATCGACGGAGAAGCCCTCCTCCTCCAGTATCACGAGGGCGATGTCTTGGTTTAATTCGTTGTCCTCGACCAGAAGGATTCGCTTTCCCTCGAAGCTGGTCCCGTCGCTTGGCGTGAGCACAGGCTCAGCCTCCACGCTTGCGTCGCTGAGTTCGAGTGGCAGGATCACGACGAATTCAGTGCCTTCGCCAGGTGCGCTGTTGACTTCGATGCTACCTCCCATCATATCTACGATGTTCCTCGTGATGGCCATGCCAAGGCCAGTACCTTGGATGCCGCTCACCGTGCTTGTCCGCTCACGAGTGAAGGGGTCAAAGATGGTCTTTTGGAACTCTTCGCTCATGCCGATGCCATTATCACGAATGCGAAACTCGTAATCAGATACCTGCTCATCGCTCATCTCCCGTTCCGTCACGCAGAGGTGGATGCGCCCATGCTCGGGAGTGAATTTCATGGCGTTGGAGAGGATGTTGAGCAATATCTGGTTGAGGCGCAGCCGGTCGGCGATGACGTCCTCGTGTTTGATACCCGTGGCGTCTACGAGTAGGTCTTGATGCTTCGTCGAGACGTCTGCTTGGACGATGTCCGTGATATCTCGCACGAGGTCGGGAAGGTGTGTCGGTACCTTCTCTATGACGATTCTGCCGCTTTCGATACGGCTCATGTCGAGTACGTCGTTGATGAGCGAGAGGAGGTGCTGGCTCGATACGGAGATTCTGGCAAGGTAGTCCTGCACTTGGTCCGTATCGTCGATGTGCGTCTGGGCGAGTGTCGTATAGCCCACGATGGCGTTCATCGGCGTTCGGATGTCGTGGGAGATGTTGTTGAGAAAGACCGTCTTTGCTCTGCTCGCCTCCTCCGTCGCAACGAGGGCGTTGGAAAGGGCGACTTGGCTCTCGGCCAGCTCGGCGTTCTTTTCCTCTAGGACCTTGCGCGCTGCCTCCTTGTCTGCGGCACGTGCCTTAGAGCGACGTGAGTCACGCATGAGTAGGAGGATGACAAAACACGCGATAGCCAGAGCGAGCGTACCGATAAAGGCCATGTGGTCGCGCAAGAAGTCGTATGCGGTGTAGACATACAGCTCATTGGTATAGGCATAAGCACGATCAAGAGAATACTCCTGCCCGATGACGTTGATGCCTCGATTGAGAAGCTTGAGGAGTCCGTCGTTGCCAATGAGTACGCCGAAGCAGCTGTCATCGCTATTTGGGAGCTGTCGTGTGGAGAGCGTCTCATACTTGCTGTTCCTGAGGATGTCTTTGGCGCGAAGGCCGTTGAGTGTCGTACAGTCCACCTCGCCTGAGAGGACGGCGGACAGGCAGGCGTCGATGGAAGGATATGTCGTTACTTCCGCATCAGGAAAGAAAGTCTGTACGTAGTAGCGCTGCATGTCGTTGCGTTCGTTGATTGCGAAGTGTGCCGTTCTGGCATCAGCGTAATCGCCGACGTAAACAAGCTCCATGGTAGAGGTTATGACCGGATTCGACAGGTAGATGCCGTTCTCCTCCGAGTAGTAGAGCCCGCCACCAGCGGGGAAGGCGACATCGATGTCTCCCTCATTGACGGCGGCAATCATGTCCGCATAAGAGTCGAAACCCTGATAGTCCAGCTTGACCTTCGTGATGTTGAGCTTATCTATGATGAGCGGGAGAACGTTGCTTACGAGCCCCGTGGTTTCTCCCCGCTCGTTTGTGTCGCTGAAGGGTAGGAAGCGATTGAGATAGCCGACGTGCATAACGTCATGACTGCTAACCCATGCCGCTTCGGACGGCGTGAGAGAGGTGCTCTGCAGGCTGCTCGCATAGTACTTTGAGCGTAGGGATATGAGATAGTTGGGCTCATCCACGGAAAGCTGGGCTTGCGCCTCGTTGAGCGCGGCGAGTAGGTCAGGCCGTTCTTTGCTCACGCAAAGATAGTAATCAGACGATCCGAACGAGCAGACCACCTCTGCATCCTGTCGATGGTACGCGCCATCGCCTTCGGCGGCGATGAGATCGACCTCATCATTGTCAAAGGCCGCAAAGAGAACCCCATAGTCAGTATAGGAGATAACGTCTGCATCGACGTTGTTTTGAGAAAGGTAGTTCTTGAGCTCGCCAAGCAGAGCACTCTCGAGCACCCCTATGCGCTTGTGAGAAAACGTTGCAGGATCGGTCGTTACCGTATCGTCCGTGGCATGCCTCACGAGGTAGTATGACTCGTTGCCCATCGGGGCTTCGGGATAGCCTATGAGTTCCAGGCGCTCCTCGGTGCGTGCCAAGCCAGCGAGCAAGTCAACCTTTCCGTCAAGGAGCATCTGGTAGACGTCAGCAAAGTCGCCATATACGTACTCGTAGCTCCAGCCTGTGTATTCAGACATCTTGCGGTAGTACTCGTAGGCATATCCGCGTTTCATGGCGTCGGGACGGGCGCCCTCTTGAAAGACCTCGTTCTCGAAGTAACCGACTTTGACGACGGGGGCTTCTACATCCGAGGCGAATGCCACGGATGGCACCAAGGCCATCGCTAGGGTTACGAGGAAGATATACACGACGAACTTGAGTCGGGCCATGGCGCAACCTCACGATTCCTCGACTTGGAGTTACCGTACTATAGTAGCACGACGAACAAGAACAAGCCGCCACCCGAAGGTGACGGCTTGAATGCCGAGTCAACGTACAGATAAAACTACTTGGCGAGAGCCTGCTCCACGGCAACGCCGCACGCGACGGTGCAGCCGACCATGGGGTTGTTGCCCATGCCGATGAGGCCCATCATGTCCACGTGCGCGGGCACGGAGGAGGAGCCGGCGAACTGGGCGGAGCTGTGCATACGGCCCATGGTGTCGGTCATGCCGTAGGAAGCGGGGCCGGCGTGCATGTTGTCCGGATGCAGCGTACGGCCGGTGCCACCACCAGAAGCGACGGAGAAGTACTTCTTGCCAGCCAGGACGCGCTCCTT
>CACXDP010000389.1 GCA_902766445.1 uncultured Coriobacteriaceae bacterium | reverse complement strand
GCGTACCATGCGCTTGGCCGAGTCGCTCTACATGAGCGGCCTCATATCGTATCCGCGTGTTGACAACACGGTCTATCCGAAGTCACTCGACCTTGCTGAGTGCGTGCGCACTCTCCAAGCCGTGCCGCAGTACGCGCCTGTATGTCGTGAGCTGCTTGCCCAGCCCAAGCTCACCGCTACGCGCGGCAAGCAGGAGACGACCGACCACCCGCCCATCTATCCCACTGCCGCAGCCGACCCGGATAAGCTCCAACCAGCAGAGTGGAAGCTCTACAACCTCGTCGCGCGCCGGTTCCTGGCCACGCTCATGGACTCTTCTGTGAGCGAGGGCACCAAGGTGAGCCTTGACATCTGTGGTGAGCCGTTCGTGACCTCGGGCAGCGTGCTCGTGAAGCCGGGCTTTCGTGCGATCTATCCCTTCGGGCTCAAGAAGGATGACCAACTCCCGCCGCTCGAGGTGGGCGACATCTGTGACGTGCTCAAGATGGACCTCGAGGCGAAGCAGACAGAGCCGCCAGCGCGCTACAGCCAGGGTCGTCTCATTCAGGAGATGGAGAAGCGTGGCCTCGGCACCAAGTCCACGCGTGCAAACATCATCCAGCGTCTCTATGACGTGAAGTACCTCAAGGGTGACCCCGTTGAGCCGAGCCAGTTGGGCATGGCGGTGATTCGGGCTTTGCACGAGTTCGCGCCGCCTATCACGACGCCTGAGATGACGGCTGAGCTCGAAGAGAGCATGACGGCCGTGAGCGAGGGCAAGGACACCCAAGGGCATGTGGTCGACCAATCGCGTGCAGCGCTTGCCACTTGGATTGAGAAGCTCATCGATCACTTGGACGATCTGGGCAACGAAATCGCCGACGCGGTGGTTGCCGACGCAAAGGTTGGCGTGTGTCCGAAGTGCGGGAAGGACCTCGTGATGAAGTCCTCGGCAAAGACGCGCGGTTCATTCGTGGGATGCATGGGCTGGCCGGACTGTGACGTCACCTATCCCGTCCCGCAGGGGCGCATCTCGCCGATTGAAGGTGCGTGCCCTGAATGTGGTGCCCCGCGTGTCAAGGTGCAGCCCTTCCGCCAGCGCGCCTATGAGACCTGTGTCAACCCGAAATGCCCCACGAACTTCGAGCCGGACATCAAGGTGGGGGAGTGCAAGGCCTGTGCCGAAGCTGGAAAGCACGGCGACCTCATTGCACACAAGAGCGAGCGTACGGGCAAGCGCTTCATCCGCTGCGAGAACTACGACGAGTGCGGAACGAGCTATCCGCTTCCCGCACGTGGTGAGTTGCGTGCGTTGGGCGAGACCTGCCCCGACTGCGGTGCGCCGATGGTGGAGGTCACCACGCAGCGCGGCCCCTGGCGCATCTGCGTAAACATGGATTGTCCCAGCAAGGAAAAGAAGCCCAAAGCACCTGCTCGCGGTCGCGGTCGTCGCCGAAGCTAGATTCCTAATATCTTGTTACTGCCCCCATTGACGCAGTCGTTCTTTGGGGGCAGATTTATGCGAGGTACGCTCGCAGCTCGTCTAGGTGCTCTGTGCAGTCGTAGACACCGAGCCAGTAGAGGTCGCCAAGCTTGTCGACGTCACCCTCAAGTTTGCCGATGGTGACGGGCTCGGACGGAGCTAAACGATAGATGCGGCCCTCGGCGTGCAACTCCTCGATTTCGTCGCACTGGCGGTTGTAGAGGGCGTCCACCTCACTGATACTTCGCACGAGTTCCGGGTACTTGTGATAGACGCGGGCGACGAGCGGAGACTCCTTGACTTCTTTGCGGAAGGTGATGTCGCGCGTGCGGATGACGACGACCTTCTCAAAGCCCTGTTCGAGCGCCCAGGCGTGCGGAATCTTGCAGGAACAAGCCCCATCGAGGTAGGGCACCCCATCAATCATGACCATTGGGGCGATGAGGGGCATGGTCGCCGATGCGCGCACGCAGAGTGCGATGTCCGAGCAGCTTCCCTTCTCGAAGTAGGTGGGCTGTCCGGTGAGACAGTTCGTCGCGACGGCAACGAAGCGGCGGCGCGGGTCTTCGAAGCGCTCCAAGTCGAAGGGTTCGTACAGGCCTCGCTTCTCCGTGAGGAAACCAACGTCGAGAATGCTGCGGCTATGTAGGAATGCGCGCATCCCTATATAGTTGTCATCATGTCGGCGGCCGATGTTGATTCGTGCGGAACGACCGATCTGCCCTGAGACGTAGTCCATGCCGCCGAGTGCGCCAGCGGAGACACCGATGGTGCAGGACAGGTTGATGCCGTGGAGCATGAGGGTGTCGAGGATGCCCTGCGTATAGAGGCCGCGGAAGGCTCCACCCTCGAGGGCGATACAACCCTCGGAGATTTCATCGCTGGCACGTCCGCTGGGAATCTCATCAAGATGGGAATAGATGGACTGCTTCATGTACGTCATCCTTGTCTGTATGGGTGCGTTATGACCACAGTTTAGCAGCAGCCTGCCTTACCTGCGCAAGACTCGCTCCATGACGCGTCCAAAGACTGCGGCGAGGACCTGTTGGAACGGCGTGGTGATGATGGCGGGAAACAATACCTCGGGCCCAAAGTACTGAGATGCGAGTACTGCGCCGGCTGTGACGTTGCGGATGGCGCAGCTGAACGATACGGCGACGAAACGCGCGTCGTCTTGTCGGCCGAGAATCCTCCCCAATGCCATGCCGACGAGGAAGCTTGCGACGGCGAAGCACAGCATGAGCATCATGATGCCCACGAGCCTGGGCGTGAGGTGATGCAGTGGCTCTGATATGCCCGTGGCGTTCGTGCCCACGATGAGTGGCAGCAGCAGACGCGAGACGGGCGTGGTTGCAGGCGCCAGCGTCCGCTTGGCCCAGCCGTGTGTCAGCTCGTTGAATGCGGTTGCCACGAGTGCGGGCAATGCCACCATGTAGGTCATGCTCGCCATCATGCTCGGGACGTCTATCTCCACGGTCGTACCCACGAGCAGCTTGAGCGTGAGGGGAATCGAGAGGGGCGAGACGAGCGTGGACAACAGCAGGGTGGAGAGGCCGAGGGAGAGCTCTCCGGCAAACATCCCGATCCACATGACGGTGGAGGCGCCGATGGGCACGGTGTATTCCAGCAGCACGCCTGCGACGGTAGGGGAGTCTGCGCCAAAGATGAGAGAGGAGAGGGCGAAGGTGGCGAGGGGCATGACGACGTGGACGACGAGGATGGCCACCAGGATGGCTGCGGGCCTGCGAAGCGTCACGCGCATGGCCGCGAGGTCATTGGAGAGCGAGTTCTGCAAGGTCATGATTGCAAAGAAGGTCGGGACGAGCGGCTTGAGCGGCAGCAGGAGCTCAGGAAAGAGCACACCGATGGCCACGCCCGCTGGCACGATGACCATGAGATGCGACCCGATGAAGTCGCCAAGTGCGATCCATGCGTCTCTCATTTCTTCACCCCCTTTACCGTGTTATCACATCGGGAGGGAGAAGTTGCGAGAGTTGTTCGCGTTGTAACCGTGAACGGATGCTTTCTGCTCGTAGCCATTGGGGTTGCCAAGGTATTGAACTCCAGCCAGAATGTAATTGATCAAGAGGCAATGGCGGCTATTTACTTCCACTACTATTATGTTAAAGTGTATCGTGGCTAATCGAGTTCTCTGTTATGACAAGGAGGTGATAGCTTGGACACGTACGAGCGAATCGAGATTGAAGTCATTTCGTTCGAGACCGAGGATGTAATCACTACCAGCACCTGTCCTACTCAGACTGTAGGCTGCACTACTGACGGAGATACGCAGCTACCGGAGATTCCTATTGACTAGCGCCATCGAGATTGCGTAATACGAAGGCGCGTGGTGGCTATCGAGAGGTGGCCACCACGCGCCTTCGCTGTTCGGTTCCGCAGCAGGATGCTACGTGGTATGCTTTTGTACCGCCATGCCTAGCTTGGCTCAGTTTCCCGTAGCAGCGAGGGGGCACCGATGCTCGACAACGAAAGCTTATACAAGGTGTTGTTCTTTGTTGCCGTCTTCTTGATCACGCTTGTCATGCAGTACCTTGCCGTGAAGGCGGTGCGGCGCATCCTCAAAACCGGGAACGTTCCCAAGGGGTCGATCTTCATCAATCTCGTTCGCGTGATCATCTGGGTGTTAGCCCTGCTCGCGGTACTCGAGCCTGTCTTTGGCATCAAACCCACGGCTTTCGTTGCTGCCCTCGGTGTGACCTCCGTCATCGTTTCGTTTGGTCTGCAGACCACCGTCTCCAATGTGATTTCAGGCCTCGGTCTTATGCTTGGGCATGTCATCAAGGTGGGTGACTGGATCGAGGTGGGCGGTTACCAAGGAATCGTGACCGACATAACTTGGCGGTCTACCACGGTAAAGTCCCTCATAGGGGATGTCATCGTCATTCCCAATTCGGTCCTCAACACGACGACGCTGCGCAAGCTCGCGCCGCTCTCCGCACGCTCCGTCACCATATCGCTTGATGTCAGCCCTGAAGCTGATATGGCCAAGGTGGAGAATGAGGTGCGTACCTCCGTGGAGGTGGCCACCAAGCCTTGGCGTGATCCCAGACTCCCTATCGATCTCATAGAGCAAGGCTACGGATCCTTCGGCTTTCGCCTTGACGTGCGCGTGCCGCTCGTGACCATGGACGATGCGTTCACCGTGCGTAGCGCCATCGTTCGGGCGTGCTCAGGCAAGAGCTGGCTCGCGCGGTGGTAAGGTTTTCGCTCGTTGCGCCCGAATTACTCCAATGCGTCGGCGACCTCTTGCAGGTACTCGATGATGGGCAGTCCCTGCGGGCATGCCGCCTCGCACTGGCCGCAACCGATGCAGTCGCTAGCGTTGACGCCCGCCTTCTTTGACGCCTTGCCATAGCGACGCAGTGCCTCTTCTTCGTTTTCAAAGACAAGCTTGCGGTTCATGGCCTTAAAGAAGTCGGGTATGGGGATGCCCATGGGACATCCGTCCGTGCAATAGTGGCAGGCCGTGCACTTGTATTGATGCACGCCGTCCAAGACCTCCCGCACGCGAGCGATCACTGCCTGTTCGTCGGAGGTAAGCGGCTTGAAGTTGCGCATGTAACTCACGTTGTCCTGCACCTGCCCGAGCGTTGACATGCCCGAGAGTACCGTGAGCACGCCTTCCATGGACGCCGCGTAGCGGATGGCCCAGCTGGCATAGGATGCATCTGGGTTTGCCGCGTCAAAGATCTCGCGTACGCTGCGAGGAGGCGTGGCAAGAGAGCCTCCCTTAACGGGCTCCATGATGGTGAAGGGCACGCCATGCGCCTTTGCGGCTTCGTGGTTGGCGCGTGCCTGAACGCCCGGGTCCTCCATGTCGGCGTAGTTGATCTGCAGCTGGATGAAGTCGATGTCGGGGTAGGCACTCAGTAGGCGTTCGAGCCGCTCTGGACCTGCGTGGAACGAGAATCCCCAATGGCGGATGATACCCTGCTTCTTGAGGTCGCGAATCCAGTCCCAGAGGCCAAAGTCGTCGTAGGTCTGCTGGTTGTTGTCCTGTATAGCATGCAGGAGGTAGTAGTCCAGGTAGTCCACGCCCAGACGCTCCATGGACGTCTGCAGCTGCTGCTTGACCTCTGTGGCGGTGGGGCTGCCAAGCCAAGCATTCGCCTTGGTCGTGATCGTGTAAGCGTCGCGTGGGTAGCGCTCGACCAGTGCCTTGCGGGTGGCAATCTCCGAATCGCCCCCGTCATAGACGTAGGCCGTGTCGAAGTACGTCAGCCCCGCGCCCATGAATACATCCACCATCTGGCAAATCTGGTCCATGTCCATTGAGCCATCCTCAAGCTTGGGCAGCCTCATCATGCCGAACCCCAGCTTGGGCGTGTCGTGTCCCAGATAGTCTGCTGCGTATGCCATGGGTCCTCCTAAAGCATTGTGTTTAGGTGATTAACTTGTTATACCTTATCATAAAAAGCGAACCAAAGGGGTCTGTCTTTGCGCACTTGTCTGCCGAATTGACCGGCGCAGTTCGCGACACCGGCGGTGCGTTAGATTATCATGGACGCATCGTTTCTCCCGACGCAAGGAGCATGCCATGGCAGATGAGACCTTTGACCTGCGTAGTTGGATTCGCGAGCAACGCCACGTGGGCTACACGGCAGACCTCAGTGACAACGACCACTTCCGCCTGGAGACCGACTACGCCACCGCCCAGATCAACTTTTACGACATGAGTCCCGATCCTGAGGTCGTGGAGCTGCACATCGAAGAGAAGGCGACTGGGGAGGTGAAGTTCTTTCTGCACTTTCACGCGGAGGAGCGCGACCATGCCATTCAGCTCTACCGCGAGATGGTGCAGGTACTGCTCACGCTCAAGGACCAGCAGACCACCGAGGTGTTGCTCTGCTGTACGGTGGGCATGACGACGTCCTTCTTTGCGGAGCGACTGAACCGGGTGGCTGAGGCCATGGGCTTGGATTGGCACTTCTCCGCAGTCGCTGCGACAGAGGCGTTCGAGCATGGTCGAGACAAGGCTGCGGTATTGGTGGCTCCGCAGATTGGCTACCAGACACAGCGCATACAGGCTGCGCTGCCCGCGGTGCCGGTGCTTGCCATCCCCACGGCGATCTTTGCCGCCTACGATGCTGCGGGCTGCATTGATTGGCTGCGTGAGGAGCTGGCAAGCCGCAAGAAGACCTCGGAGGAGAAGGCGCTCGAGCATGCTGCGCACGACCTCGCGAACGACAAGCGTATTCTCGTCATCGCGACGCACGCTGGTGCTGGCAAGGTGACTATCCGCTATCGGGTGTATGACTGTGGCAAGGTGACGCTCGACCGCGAAGTCATCAAGCGAAGCCTTTCGCTGACAGACCTCAATGACATCATCGAAACGCAGGTCTGCACCTGTACGGGTTGCACGAAGGTGGAAGTCATCGGCATCGCGATTCCCGGGGCGATTGGCAATGGCATGTTTGACCTGAGTCTAACGAAAATCTTTGATACTGATGAGGGAGACCTTGCCGACCGTTTGGCCGAAGCACGCGACTTCGACATGGCTAAGTACTTCAACGATCGTTATAACGTACCTGTTTACTTCTGCAATAACTCGAATGCCGCCGCGCTAGGCTGGTATGGCAGCCAAGATGAGTACGAGAACGTTGTCCTTCACTCGCAGGCAAACGGATGGGCCGTGGGTGGACAGGGTTACGTAGTCAACGGCCGCTTGGTCGAAGGAGCTCACGGTAACGCTGGCGAGGTACGCTACATAGCGGATTGCTTTCATTACACCCATTCGCTGCACTTCAATCCGTATGCGCCGGATGACGTGCTCGAGATGGTCAGCCAGATGCTGGCCGTTGCCTGTGCGACCTTCGACCCCGAGGTCATCGCGCTGCGCTGTGACCTGCTGCCAGATATGGAAGAGGTCGCCGAGGCGCTCGCACGCCACATCCCACGCAACCGCCAGCCCAAGCTCGTACATGTGGACAACTACAACGAGTGCATCTTGCTTGGCATGATGATTCGCTGCGTCCAGAAACTCGCGGAAGACTCGGACCGTTCCGAGCGGAGTGGAACAATCTCCGTTACGAACAGTTACCTGTGATATACGGGGGCCGCGCTTAGCGGTGGGGTTGATGTCCTGCTCGACGCGTGCCGTCTACAATCCCGACTCGTTGAGGTAGCGCTCCTGCTCAGGGGTGAGCGTGTCGATGCGTTTGCCCATGAAGGCGAGCTTCTTTTGCGCCACGGCGTAGTCGACCTCGGCGGGCACGTCCATGAGCGTGTCTTTGTCTTGGCCCTTGTGCTCCACGAGCCACTTTGCCGAGAGTGCCTGGATGGCGAAGGACATGTCCATGATCTCGGCGGGGTGCCCGTCACCGCACGCGAGGTTCACGAGGCGACCCTCTCCGAGGACGTAGATCCACCTGCCGTTGGGCAGCTGATAGCCAACGATGTTTTCACGCATCTCGCGGCGCTCGACGGCCATGGCGCGCAGGCCTGCCATGTCGACCTCGCAGTCGAAGTGGCCCGCGTTGCAGCAGATCGCGCCGTCCCTCATCTGCAAGAAGTCCTCTTCGTCGATGACCTTCTCGCACCCCGTCACCGTCACGAAGACGTCGCCGAGCGCGGCGGCCTCGACCATCGGCATCACATCGAAGCCGTCCATGATGGCTTCGATTGCCTTGACGGGGTCGATCTCTGTGACGATGACCTTGGCGCCAAGGCCCTTGGCGCGCATCGAAACGCCCTTGCCGCACCAGCCGTAGCCGGCGACGACCACGACCTTGCCCGCGACCACGAGGTTCGTGGTGCGGTTGATGCCGTCCCATACCGACTGGCCCGTGCCGTAGCGATTGTCAAAGAAGTGCTTCATCTGAGCATTGTTGACGCGAATCATCGGGAAGCGGAGCTTGCCCTCGCGCCGCATGGCCTCGAGGCGGATGATGCCCGTCGTGGTCTCCTCGCAGCCGCCGATGATGCCGGGCAGGAGCTCGGAGAGCTTGGTGTGCAGAGCGCCCACGAGATCCCCGCCATCGTCGATGACGATGTGGGGCCGGGCCGCGAGCAGCACGTGGTCGATGCAGCGGTCGTAGTCCTCGGGCGAGATGTCGTGCCAGGCGTGGACCTCGGCTCCCTCGGTGACGAGGGCCGCCACGACGTCATCCTGCGTGGAGAGGGGATTGGAGCCGGTGGCGTACACCTCGGCACCGCCCGCCATGAGCACCTCGCAGAGGTAGGCAGTCTTTGCCTCGAGGTGGATGGAGAGGGCGATCCTCTTGCCCGCGAAGGGTTTGGTCTCGGTGAACTCCTCCTTCAGCATGGTGAGCAAGGGGCAGTTGCGCCGCACCCACTCGATCTTTTGCATGCCGCTCTTTGCCAGGCTGATGTCTCGTATCTCGCTTGCCATGCCGTGCTCCCGTCAGACGTGTTGTGTCATGCATTGTGTCTGGGCAAGTATAGCCTACGTGATGCGGCTTGACTGCTGCTATACTGAACGCGTCATGACGACGACAAATGAGTGGCAGTCCTCCCACTCAGCCCAGAGAGGAGAATCCCCATGCATCGACTCTTGTGCAGAAGCATCTCCCTGCTTGCGTACATCCCCAGAGAGATGCGGCGCCATATGACCAAGCCTCTCCAAATCAGCTTCTCCACCCGTGCATTTCTTGCAAACCTGAGTACGGCTACTGCGGTTGCCAATACGCGCTACCTGCAGTCTATGCACAGGGGCACGCTCAGTCCTCTCGACTATGGGTGCCTTACGGTTCAGGATGCGTATTACTGCTACCATGCGAAGGACACGCTGAAGGTACTCCTCGACAGGATCGATGGCAGGACAGAGTCCGAGCTCTACGAGCTTGTGGAATCCAAGTTGCGCGCCTATGACGACTACAATCGTACGTTCATCGAAGACTGGCACATACGGGATGCCGAGAGCGTGCTCCCTACCGAAACGATGCGTCTCTATGCGGCGCACGAGCGGCGAGTGGCCTGCGAAGAGGAACCAATTTACGGATTGGTAGCGTACCTGCCCTGCTACCAGCTGTGGCCTTGGTTTGCGCGACAGCTCATGAGAAGTCCCCTCTACAGGCCTGGCGTGTACAAGGACTGGTTTGAGTGTATCTACCAGGGAGAACGCGAGAGCTTCGGCGGCTCATGGCTGATGGGCAACTTCATCGAGGATTGGAGGGACAGAGGCAAGCCCTTCGACGAGGACCTGGCGCACGATATCTATCGCACGTCCATGGACTTCGAGCTCAAGGTATTCACTGAGGCGTGCCCAGACGCCTGACGTAGAGATGGTGCACGAGGGCTATTCCCTACGCCAACGCAAAACCTAGGGAACCCGATACGCAGGCGCCAGCCCCGACAGAAAATGGGTGGTCACCTCGGTGACACCGTACGGAAATTATGCGCTCGACATTGAGTTCGCTGACGGAAAGGTCGGGCGCTTTGACATGGGGCCGTATCTTGAGAGGCGGCCGTATCGCTCGCTGAACAACCTCGGCTTATTCACGTTGGCTCACGTTGAGTGCGGCACGCTGGTGTGGTTTCGGGTCCCTGAACGCCCTTCTCCGAGGAGGGAGGGCGCGTTCATGCGTGCTCCAAATGACTCCCGCCATGTACACTTTCGGCACAAGTACGCACGGCGTCCTGTCCGCAAGTCCAAGCAGCTTGCGAACAGGACGCGTTGAAAGGGCGAGGTGTCTTACAAAGCAACCACCGACGAATCGCGATAGGCCATGGTCGCCTCGTAGTACTTGTAGAAGGCGCACAGGGCGGTCTTTCCGGCATCGGACACAGTGCTGTCACCCAGGGCAATCCTGACATAGGTGAGCGGCGAGGCGCTCAGCGAGAAGCCATCCTGGTTTGTCCCGCCACTTACCGTGACCATATCTCCCAGCTTGTGCGCAGAGATATTGGGCACGGTTATGCACCAGCGCGTGTCGGAAACCTGCGTTAGCTCGTACGCATCATCGTCGACGTAGACGTCGTATCCCTCCGGAGCCGTGAACAGGAACTCCAACGTGGTGGACGAATCCAAGCTGAGCCTTATGGTAACGTCGCTAATCCCCGATCCCCTAGGATCTGCCTGGCTATCGTATTCGTCTACTGAATCCCGAACCTCGGCCGGGTCGTAGGAATTGCTGAAGAAGTAATCCATCGCCGCGTAATCGGAGCCAATTTCCCATCCGTTCTCTTCAGAGAGGAACGGCTGCACGTGGTGCCCGTAGTCAACGATGGCATGCACAAGGTTAATGGCCTCCTCGCCGTACTTCCCTGGGTTGTCGCCTGAATCCTGCTCAAACGATCTCGCGTAGTTTTCAACGGAGACGTCCGTGCACGTGACGGTCTGCCCATCGCCGTAGTGGAAGGTGGCCGTTATGGGCTCTGCCATTTGGATGGAGCTATTATAACAGGTAAAACCGTAATACACGCCGCTCTCGCTCTTTTTGCGCGCGTTGTAGTCCGCCCTCGCGGCCACTCTCCCGCCGACCATAAACTCCATGTGGCTCTGGGCATAGTCCACGCCTTCGGCCTCGGGCAGATCCATAAAGAAGTTGACGCCTATCTGCCCCGAGAGCACCAGCGACAGGGTCTTGAAGCTCGGTTCCACGCTCGGGGCGGCCTGATATGTTATATCAACGCTTTTTACATCCGATACCCCCGCAGAGTCGAGCGCACGGAAGGAGATGCTGGTGCTAAGGCTCGTGGGAGAATCCTGCTGCCATTCTCCCTTATTCATTAGATCGGCAAACGTAATGGGTCTGCCAAACAGCTGCCACTCATTCGATCCGGCGTACTTGCAATGCACCTGCGAGTACTCGTCATCCGAATCGGTGCATAGCGTTATGGTGTCCTCGGTAGACGTCAGGCATATGGGATCATCAAAATTCTCCTGAGGGACTTCTACGGTAAGAGGCGTTCCATCCTCTGCCTTGTGTGTTACT
>CACXDP010000388.1 GCA_902766445.1 uncultured Coriobacteriaceae bacterium | reverse complement strand
GTACGAGGCCGTGTTAGTCGAGTTCTATCCTTATATGGACGCTCAGGCGAAAGCGCGGGCTCAGTTCAACCTCGGTTGTATGTACGAGCATGGCAGGGGGGTCAGGCGAAACTATGCCAAAGCGACAAGACTCTATCGCAAAGCGGCAGACCAAGGGAATGCTAGCGCTCAGTACAAACTCGGCAAGATATACGAGCGTGGTAAGAGTGTTGCGCAGGATGATGCCGAAGCTTGCAGGTTCTACTTAATGGCAGCGGCGCAAGGGAGCGCTGAAGCCCAATGCAATCTCGACAAAATGTTTGAATGCGGCAGGGGGATTGCACGTGATGACGACGAAGCGTGCAGGCTCTATCGTTATATGGCTGACCATGGGAACGCAAAGGCTCAGTTTTATCTCGGTTGGATGTACGCTAATGGTAGAGGTGTTGAGCGGGATGATGTTGAGGCCTGCAGGCTCTACCGCATTGCCATGGGTCAAGGGGATGCTGAAGCTGAGTGCAACCTCGGTTGGATGTACGAGCACGGTCGGGGTGTCGGGCAGGACTATTCTGAGGCAGCAAGGCTATACCGCCACGCAGCAAAGCGGGGTCTTGCGCTTGGGCAGTCCAACCTTGGTTGGTTGTACCTTAATGGCCGGGGAGTTGTAAGGGATGCCACTGAGGCTGCGAAGCTCTATCATCTTGCGGCGGAACAGGGCGACTCTGATGCCCAACGCAATCTTGGATGCATGTATCTAAACGGTACAGGGGTAGAACGAGATTATGGCGAGGCTTGTAGATACTTTCGTTTGGCTGCGGAGCAAGGCGATACGGAAGCTCGAGGCTTTCTCGGTAGGTTGTTCATGGATGGTCGGGCAGTCGCGCGAGATGAAGGAGAAGCCGTCGCTCTCTATCGTTTCATGGCTGGCCGTGGGAATGCAAAGGCCCAATTCAGCCTCGGTCAGATGTATGAGCATGGCAGGGGAGTCGAGCGTGACGACACCGAAGCGTGCAGGCTCTACCGACTGGCAGCAGACAAAGGCCACGCACTCGCATTGTGTAGCCTCGGTCAGATGTATGAGCATGGCAGGGGAGTCGAGCGTGACAACACCGAAGCGTGCAGGCTTTACCAACTGGCGGCAGATCAGGGACTTGCACGCGCACAGTATTTCCTTGCCAAAATACGCCGGAGTGGTAGCGGGCGGAATGAGTAAAACGGTATCGACAAGCTGGTAATCTATCACAGCTCTCGGTCCGAGAGACTGTGTGCTCAAAGTGAATGACTATTGTCACGAGAGCCGAGATGGAAATGGGTACTAACGAAAAGCGATTCCGTCGAACGTGCCTTTATGAGATTAGATTCCGCTAATTCACCAGGCGCTCGGCAATCCAAACCATTGCCTTTGGGATTGTGATCATCCTCGCGACGGAGCAGGTGGTAGCATATTGCCAAAGGTGGTTGTGGGGGAGCTTGTTTCTTGAGAACCACTGGTGGGATGAATGCGGTGCTGCTCATCGAGCTTGATCAGCCGAGGATGGTAGTGCGCGATCTGGTCACTCCTGATGACGCGTTGGTAGAAGAAGATGTCTCGCGATAGTTCTTTTTCACTATTGTTGTTTCACCATTGCTCTGCACGATGGACAAGAGCTTGCGAAAAACCCATTCGATGATCAGTCACGCGGTCGTGTGAAGTGGCGTATACGATCCAGGGCAAGAAAGCCGTGTTCTCTCTGCCGAACGGGAAGCCCGCAATTGTAACTTGGTGCGCCACGTTAAAGGGTGAAACAGGGGCCGCGCCAAGCGTGGAAGACCACCAGGGCTCGCGTGCATCGGCTGGCTGGGACTCAACCGCAGTGGTCCTTCAGTCTTGCTCATCGAGATTTTCAAAATAGCTGAGACGCCGCCCGCCCGCCGGTGTAGAAATAGCCAGTAGACAAACGCAACGCGCACGCACGGGACCAAAGGAGAAGACCATGACCACAGCAACGAAGACCACCAGCCGCAACGCAGCCGTCATCGAGCTCGACCTCGGCGAACTCGACGTAATGTCGGGCGCCAGCATCAGAGAGGTCGATGAGGACGAGAAGGCGCTGCGCGCGGCCGGGTACCTGAACGAAGAGCTCGGCAGCCCGTACTTCCACTGGAAGACCACCTCCGCAAAGATCGACGAGGCATGGGTCCGTGCGGGCGTGCACTGCTACACCAGGCCCAGCGACCCCAACACCTACGTCATCGACGGCGAGAGCGTGCTCCACACGACGGCACTGCGCCACCTCCTTAATTATCCCGCACAGAAGTAGCAGGGGATGGGTGACGGGCCGTTCATTCCCTGTCACCTTGTCATATTTTGCGTTGGCGTAGCAAATAGGCCCCGCGCTAACGGTGTGAGCATTGTCGGGATGTGTCGCGAGTTCAAGACTAATCTCATCGATGCGGTTGCTTGGGAACAGCGTAAGCTGGGGGATTTGGGAGAGTTCAACCCCAAATCTCTACTCCCCAGATCCTTCAAATACGTTGATCTTGAGTCTGTCGTTGGTACCAGCATGGTCGGGTATAGGCACGAGAGCCTAGCTACGGCACCTTCTAGGGCACAGCGGCTTGCACGGACTGGAGACATTTTCTTTCAGATGGTTCGTCCATATCAGAAGAACAATTATTTATACGAATTGCCTGATGAAGACTATGTTTTCTCAACTGGTTACGCGCAGATACGCCCTTCGATAGATCCAAGTTTCTTGTTCTGCCTTCTTCAGCAGGATTCATTTGTGGCAGATGTTCTTGATAGGTGTACAGGCACAAGCTACCCGGCAATCAACGCAAACGACCTTGCGGATATAGAGGTTTTAGCTCCAACTGATATGGGCGAACAGCAATTGATCGGACAATCAATCTCTTCCCTCGACACCCTCATCACCCTTCATCAGCGAGAGTCATCCCTTAACCTACATTTGCGACGCTACACAAGGCTCGTGAGCGAGCGCATGACCAGATCAACGTCCTTGTTTTCGAGCTCTTGGATAATGTGAAGATACGTCTTCTCGGTCGTATTCATGCTGGCGTGCCCGAGGCGCTTTGCAACGCTTGCGATGGATACACCGGCGAACAGCAGCAATGAGGCGTGAGTATGGCGTAACCCATGAATCGAGATAACGGGAACTCCGGCGCGCTTACATTGTCGCTCGAGTACGTCGTTTGCCGTCGAGTTGAAAACCCTCTTGCCCTTCTTTACAAACAGGGGCTCATCCTTCGGAAGGTCCTTTATGAGCACGGAGAACTGCACAATAAGCTGCCAGTCTATCTGGACCTTCCGAACGGAGGACCTATTCTTCGTGGGGACGAAACCACCCCCGTTCTTGTAGTCCCATGTCTTGCTAACGGATAACGTCTGTCGGTTGAAATCGAAGTCAGACGGTGTTATCGCAAGTGCCTCAGAAAACCGAAGGCCCGTCTTTGCGATGAGCAAGATGAACCACTCCCAGCCAATGTCCTGGCCCAAATCCAGGCTGGCAAGAAGCTTGTGAAGCTCGAACTGGTTGAGGTAGCGGCTCTTTTTTGGGCCCGGCGCCTTCCCCTTCACGATTGCCTTTCGTGTCGGATCGCGCGCCACCAGCCCCTCGTCAACTGCATCAAGAACGGCTCCTTTCAGAAGGTGGTGAAAGTCCATCGTCGTTTGGCGTTCGTGATCTTTGGCGTACTTGTTGAGAAGACTTTGGTATGCGATGCGGTCGAGGTTGCACAGCTTAAGCTCAGGGGCGAGCTTTTCCAGCCACGAGAGGGCTAGCATGTATTTGTTGAGCGTGACTTGCCTTACCGCACCGTCCTTGTAGACAGCTATCCACTCTTTGTAGAACACGCAGAACAGGTCGTCCTTTGACAGTTCGTTTAGCACACCTTTCTCCTTTCGTTGTCTAGGACGACTCTCGGATGAAGGGTGTGACAGTAATAGTGATGGATGAGCAGGATATAAGGTGGTGGCGGAGTCACGCTGATGAAGGGTGATGAGGGAGTCGAGGGAAGCGAACAGGGTACCAATCTCACTTTGTTCTGAGCTACTTGACGGTATCATCAGCTTGGTCTCGAAGAAGTCAGCCGGTGCGATGTTGAGCAACCCATGATTCCTTGCGCCTTCCGCTGCAATAGCCTGCACGCCTTTGTACCAGCGGTCGGTCTCGTAGTACGTGACGAGGAACTGCGGATCGATGCTCAAAGACTCGAAAACGATGTATAGGGTCGATACGCAGCCCTTTTCGTATCTTTCGAGCCTCTTTACGGCGCCCCAAGGGCTGTCTGACGACGTGCTCTTGTTGTAAGCAAACTCTCCTTTGTGCAGGAGGTAGTAGCCACTCAGATCGGAGCCCGCCACACGGTTGTTAAAGAACTCCGTCTGGTCGACAAGGCCATACTGAGCTGATATGGTCAGCGGTAATTGGGACTCAAGACTCTCGTTCTTTCGAGTAATCCGGCGAGTAATGTCCCCCAGCTTACGCTGTTCCCAAGGGTCAGTGAAACCTTTGAACCTTATGGCAGGAACTCGACTCATTTGGCATCACCGCCCAGAAGCCACGCAAGCTCACGTATGCCAGCCATATCGAATTCGTTGCCTGTGAGCTGTCCCAGCATGCCGACCAACTCTGATTCCGCATCTTGGATTTGCTGATCTATGTCGGCATAGGTCGTAGCGTACTTGTCTGCCAAGCCACGAATGGCATCGACGAGAGATCCGATGACGGCATCCGGCATGGCCTCGATACGCCGGATGAGGGGGTCGATCCACTTGGCCGAGAGCAACATGCGCGCCTGGTCGTCGTCGAGTCCCTCAATCGCTTTCTTGGACTTGTCCTCAAGAGCCGCCCTCGCTTCCTTGAGTTGGCGCTTCACCGCACGCTGTTCGTCAAAGAGCCGTGCCGCGGCATCAAGTCGGCTTGGCAAGGACTCTTCGGAACGCGCATCAGCCCCCATCTCCGATCTCAGCGCCCTTGCACGCGACTTGAGCTTTGAGGCGACAAAGGCGTCGCCAGCCTCATTGACGGCGTCTTCGGCATCCGATTTTTCCTCGTCGGTCATCCCCTCAAGTATCTCCGCAATCTCGGAGTCAATGGCGGGGATCCGTGTCTCCATGGCAGCCACCTTGTCCGCGTCTTCGCCAAGCAGCTCGCGTTGCACGAGCCCGAAGGGGAGGACGCGCCCTATCCAGCCGTCCTGAACCTCGACGTCCTTGCCGCGCTGCTTCTTCATGACCATGCGCGGGTCAACGCGGCGCACGGCATCGAAGCCCTCGGTTTGAAGTACTTCAAGGTCAATCGCAATCTGCTGCCACTCGTCGTCGAGCGCCTGGTAGGCGTCATAGCGGTCGATGAGCTCGATGCCGCTAAGTCGCTTGAACAACTCCGAGGCCAGCCGTGCCTCCTCGGAGTTACGCAGTACAAGCGACGGCTCGTCAACAAGCTCCTCGTAAAGCCACGGCTCGAAGTCTGTGAAGCGGTCGGCAAACAGATCGCGCCAGGCGATGACGCCATCGCTTGTGCGAATCGTCTCGCCCGCGTCCTCCGTGATGAGTCGTACGCTCGCCGGATTCACCTGGTCAAAGAGTTCGTCACGAAGGCCGGGGAAGGCTTGCCAGTAGCGATCCAACGCGTCAACCTCGGCTGTCGGGATGCCACCGAACATCGTGGCGTAGATGTCCCAGCTCTGAGCCCGCTCGGAGGAGTCCACATAGCGCGGGATGTTGAGGTTGTAGTCGTTGGCGCGGATCTCATCCTTTGGCACCACGCGGCAGAAGCGCTCCACGTCGGTGCGGGCCTCGTAGGCGTCGGCGATGCGGCGGATGTCGGAGGCGCGGAGCTTGTTGTTCTTGCCCTCCTTCACGAAGCCCTTCGAGGCGTCGATGATCAGGATGTCGTCGCGGGTGCGCTGCTTGCGGAGCACCATCACGATGGTCGGGATGCCCGTGCCAAAGAAGATGTTTGCGGGAAGTCCGATGATGGCGTCGATCTTGTCGTTCTCCACGAGGTTGCGTCGGATCTGCCCCTCTTCGCCGCCGCGGAACAGAACGCCGTGCGGAAGTACGATGCACATGATTCCGTCTGGCTGCAGGTGGTAGAGGTCGTGTAACAGGAAGGCGTAATCGGCCTTGGACTTCGGCGCGATGCCGTAGTCATCGAAGCGTGGGTCGGGGCCGTCGGGCGCGTCCCATCGCTGCGAGTAGGGCGGGTTCGAGACGACCGCGTCCACGAAGAGCGGCTCGTAGGTCTCTGGGTGCCCCTCTTCGAACCACGGCCAGTCATCGGCCAGCGTGTCGCCGTTGCGCGTCACGATGTTGGCCGGGTCGATTCCGCGCATCACGAGATTCATTCGGGTGAGGTTGTAGGTGTTCTCCTTGAGCTCCTGCGCGTAGTACTTTATGCGCCCCTCGCTTCCCGTGTGGCGGGCGACAGCCTGGCCGATGTTGATGAGCAGGGAGCCCGACCCGCTGGTCGGGTCGTATATCTGGATTTCGTGGCGGTCGCGAAGGTGATAGGCCACGACTTCGCTCATGAGCAGCGAGACCTCGTGCGGTGTGTAGAACTCGCCCGCCTTCTTGCCTGCGTTGGCCGCGAAGTTCGAAATCAGGTACTCATATATGTAGCCGAGCACGTCGTAGCCCTGCCGACCGTCCATGGGGATGTCCTTTATGAGGTGCAGAAGGCTGCTTATCGCCTTTGTGCGGGCGCCGGACGTGTCACCGAGCTTGGAAAGGCCTGTCTCGAGCGTCTCGAAGATGCGGTCGAAGACGTGCCTGTGGTGCGGGTTCACGAGACGGGAGAATGCGCTGAGCGCGTCGGTCACGTCGGACACGTCGAAGTCGGCCCCCTTGGCGAGCCAGGTGGAGTACAGGTTCTCGTGGGCGATGAAGTACCCGAGGTTGGGGCGGACGAAGCCCACGATGTCGGGGTCGTCCTCGGTGACGGAGGGCATGTCGGCGTCCTCGAAGCCCTGGCTGCGCAGCCAGGCCTCCTCCTTCTCGGAGAGGAACTTATAGAAGATGAAGCCGAGGATGTAGTCCTTGTACTCGCTGGCCTCGATCTTTGAGCGCATCTCATTCGCCGAGGCCCATATCTTCGCTGCTAGCTGCTGCTTGTTCATTCGGTCTCCTTCTCACGCTGAGAAAGAGTATAAGTCACTACGGCCAAGGTCCGGCTAGGCTGGTTTGTGCCTGATGTCGGTCCTTCTGAGTGAGCCGTTCGATGAGGCAACGCTTCACGCATCCTCACAAGGGCAGGAACGCATGGGGTCAAAGGGTCTGTCGCGACAATCCCCCAACCCATGGCTCAGCTACTAGCTGAAGAAGCACTCTGCCCCAATCCGTATGCTTTGGCTGTCTGTGACCGATTTATCCTCGCAGCGATGTCACCACACAAGTATGGTTACGAGCTATAGACATCAGCGCCATCAAGAGAGAATGGGTAACCCGTTATCATTTGTGTCCCACCCATGAGTTACGATGCATTAAAAGCGACGCGTGTCAGCATTCACAACTGGAGGCACCATATGAGTAGACGAACACTGTTGATGAAGTACCATCCCGCAAAGAAGGAGGTGGAATTCCACAGCTATCAAAACGGCAAGGAGATTCCCATCCGCGATGACAGCAGGCTCATGCGTTATATGGGCATGAGGGGGACGTTCGTTCTCCAGGATTTTGGCAACTCGTTTCTTACCGATATAGCCACGACATTCGACGGTTTGCGATACGCAGACATCCAAGTTGTGACAACGAGACTTGACTATGAGGACTGGGAACAGATGGTAGAGCACTACAACGGGCTGCGAGGTGAAGGAGACTGCCGCATAAGCACGACGCTTCTCGCTGAATTACCAGACATGGAGGAAGCGTTTCTCCAAGTCAAGCAGTACAGCGAACATGCAGCTAACATCCTCAACTTCTACTGGCAGCGTCTCCTTGAGGTGCCATCAGAACATGAAGAGGCACAAAAGAGCGCCGAGGGTTTTGCCCAACAAATTGACGACGCGATTCACGACATACGGGACAAGATTGACAGCCTTGCCGATAACAACGTGAGCCTCTGTTTTACGGGTGTGTACAGCTCGGGCAAATCGGCGCTGATAAACGCGCTACTCGGGTATCGAATTCTACCAGAAGCCGTACAGTCCAAAACTGCAAAGATGATAGTGATAGCTAGCCCTCCCCAGGGCGAACCAGTCCAAATTGAATTTGACATTGACGGAACGATGGCTCGTCTCGAGTGGCTCGAGGATTGTTCGTGCTTTGTGTTTGAGCGAGGTCCAGTTGAAAACGTCACGAGGGAACAGATTCAGCAGCTACTCGACAAGACGCACAGAGAAGGTTTGCGACAACACGAACAAGTCCGACGAATCCTTGAAGGACTAAATAACCGAGAAGGTATATCGTCAGATGTCACGGTAAAGTTTCCTGTACCGCTCGATAGCAAGAGCGTACAGTTCACAATCTATGACACTCCCGGAACGGACAGCAACTCAGAAAGACACGCAGAGGTGCTTCGCGATGCCCTCTCAGAGCAAACTCAGTCCATCCTTATCTTTGTGGCTCATCCCACCAAACTAGAGGGTGCGGGGAACAACTCACTGTTGAACTATCTCTGGCAGGTCGAAAAGAAAAGCAGCAAGACCACCATCGACATCGGGCGTTCGATCTTTGTAATAAATCATGCCGACAGTGTCAAGATTAGTGACCGAGAGCACTTCCAAAGCGACGCGATAAAAAGCAGGGATGACGAGATGCTGAGTATTCAGCTTTCGGACAAGAAACTGTTCTTCACTTCGGCACGTTATGCCTATGCGTCGAAGGCAATTAGGAATGGCATAGCAGACGACGTCGAAGAGTGGAACTTCGACGAGGGCTTGAGAATGCTTGCATCAGAGCGATCTCCTTATCGCATGTGTTACCAACAAGACAGGTGCGCGAGTTCCGAATACGCCACCGGCAAGCTGCTGAACGCTTGTGAAAGAGCCCTTTGCGAAGCTCGTGCATCCGACGATGACGTACGCACGCTCGAGATTTGTTCAGGGCTCTATGCACTGGAACGAGAGATACTCATCTATGGAAAGAAATACGCCTCGGCAGTGAGAACCTACGCAATTATCGACAGCATAGATCGAGTGCTAGCAGACCTAAGCGAACAAGCCAAGCGCCTGCTCGAAGACAACGAACGAAGTATAGAAGCCATCAACAACGAGATTGAAGAACTACGCTACACACTTACACAGGCAATCGATGACGTCTTCCATGAATATGAACTCGACGGCATGGAGAGAATTGAGGATCAAAGGAACATCCTGCGTTTAGGCTCCGACACTAAAGAACGTTTGGGGCTTACCAAAAGCGAAATAAAATTGAGAGTGATAGATCCGACAATACAAGGAATTGATGAGGCTCTCAAGGGTGGTTTTCTTTTCGGCCTAGGAAACGTACCTATTCGAGAGGCTGACAAGAGAAAGGTGAGAGAGATTATAAATACGAGCTTTGAGCGATTTGTCGGAGGATACGAACGCAAGCGTAAAGAATTGCTTGAAGATACTCGTGACGGATTCCTTCGCGATGTTCGAGAAGCACTCGAAGCCAACGGACACATCAGCGATGATGCGAAGCGATATATAACCGACATTCCAAAGCACGAAATCAAGGCAAGGAGCATCCACGGAATAAGCTCCATGTATGACTCGCACAAGAGAACCGACCAGATACTCTTCTTTAGGTTCGAGCATCTGGACAAGGCAGCCTTCAAGAATGAGGTTGAAGATCGGCTACTTGAAGAGAGCCGTAAGATGGCCAACGAATTCGCTGACGATTACAGACGCAGCTTGTTTACCCTACTCGGGCAAATCAAAAGCGACTTCTTGGCAAGGCTTGAGGACTACTCGCTCGACATGCGAGCAAAGGTGAAAGACCGTGAGGCAATGATGGAACTTGGCAAACGCATGCAGGAAGCGGCTGACGAGCTTTCCGATCGCAGGGATGAATTGAACAGCATTATTTGGAAGGAGTTGGAACCCAATGGTTGACGTGGCATCTTACATCGAAGGCAATAACGTACAACGCGAGAAAATCGCCCTCGACATCAAGCGCGGACGACTGGACGACTCAGATATTGACGCCTTGATAGCCGATGAACGCATTCAAGCGGCGTTTGTGGGCAACGTATATGCCGACAAGCGGCCACAATCACAATGGACCCAAGACTATCTCGACGAATTACCGTACGCTGCGGTGGCCGAGGCTTTTAACGAGGATTATCTGCGTTATCTACGCGAGGTTACCGTTCACTTTGGCAACGCAAAAGGCAAGAGGATTAGTAAGGGCATTGTAATCGGCGCGGTGGTTGTACTGGCCGTAGCAGCAGTTGTCGCGTGGATGCTAATCAGCAGGACTGCGCCCTCGCAAGAGTCCGCAATGCAAGGAACAAACCTATAAAAGGAGACAACGATGGTCCTCAGCACAGACGTGCTACAAGGGAATCTGGCAAAGATTGCTTACACACTCGACAAGTCATACCTATCTGAGCTGTCACGCCCCGGCAAGTACCACATACTACCATTCGATGAATACAGTAGCGATGCGACCAACCATGTGAGCCATGTGGACAACATCCGCGCCGTGAGAGTGGATCGCTGGGTGTACAACAAGGACGAGAAGCCGGGTGATTGTTTCAAGAACGTCTTGAGCCTATTCGCCGACGGCGAGCATGCCCTCGCACTGGTCGTGGTCAGAAGGCCCACGAGCACAGAGACATACCTCGTAGTGCGGAACAGCGGTTACGGGCGAAACGAGGACAGCCGTCGCGACAGGGCCCTTCTTAACGACGCGATACAGGGGAACTTCCCCGGTACACATACCATCCCAGTCAGCCCCAAAGAGGCTATGAAGCTGCTCTCCTTTGACACCGCCGAGGCAGTGGCGGTGCTCTGCAACACGCCGTCCGAGTACTCGGAAGACTACATCACGCAAGGCCTCGACAAATTGCTCAACGGCATCATTCCGCATGACGAAGCTGATAGCTATGCTGTCGTTTTCTTGGCCGAATCCCTCGCCGCAAACGACATTCGCGCTGTAATTTCCGGTTTCGAAGACATGGCGACGGCAATGCATCCCTTTGAGAGTCACCAATTCCAGGTGGGGTCAAGCAGGACAGATACGCAGACTGAGATGAGCTCCATCGCCAGCTCCAGAAGTATCAGCGAATCCATTTCAAGGACTCATTCAGTGAATGTCGGCTTTCGCGTCGGCGATGAAAAACTTGGCCTCAGCGTTGGCTACGGTTACGGTTATGGAAGAACTAGGGCGACAACCACGAGCGAAACCACAACCACGGGAACCAGCAGCAGCGTGTCGGTGGGCACGTCCGAGAACACGAGCTACACATACAAATCATACATGGTTCACGACCTAATCCAAAAGACCGAACACACCATCGAGCGCCTCATGCACAGCCAAGCCACGGGGCTGTGGAAGTTCGCGACGTACGTGTTTGCCCAAGACCTTAAGTCATCCAAGAACATTGCCAACTTCCTGCGAGCCGTCACACAGGGCAAAGAGTCCTACATCGAGCCATGTGCCATCGGGGCATGGCGCAAGCAAAAGGGGTATGACTCGCATACATTGTACAACTACGATCACCTGCACAATTACGTGGCGCACTTCGTCCACCCAGTGTTTCTCGCAAAGGATGCGGATGGATACCCAATTCAACTCACCCCCACCGCCTACGTGGGGACTGATGAAGTGTCGCACGTGGTGGCGTTTCCACGAAAGTCTGTCCCCGGTCTTCCCGTGCTTGAATGCGTGGCATTCGGGCGAAACGCCGTCTCACTTAGCCTCGAGCGCCCCGGCCGCGCTCTATACCTTGGCAACATCTTTCACATGCACCGCGAGGAACGCGTTTCCGTAGATCTCTCGCTTGATTCCCTCTCCGCCCACACCTTCATCACGGGAAGCACAGGCGCAGGCAAAACCAATGCCGTACGCCACCTTCTCGACAAAGCGCTCGAACAAGGCGTCAAGTTCTTGGTCATCGAACCCGCTAAGGGCGAGTACAAAGATGTCCTTGGCGGGAGGGTCGGAGTCAGCGTGTACGGCACGAATCCCGCTCTCGTCCCATTACTGCGCATCAACCCATTCTCGTTCCCAACGGAGGGCTCACGCGGCGGTGTCCATGTACTCGAACACCTCGATCGCCTTGTGGAGGTGTTCTGTGCATGCTGGCCAATGTACGCAGCCATGCCCGCCGTCCTCAAGGATGCCATGGAACGCTCGTACGCCGACTGTGGTTGGGATCTCGTCACCTCGACCAACCCTTACGGGGCAGATCTTTGGCCGACGCTAGCCGACGTTGCGCGCAACGTGCGACATATCCTCGACGAAAGCGATTACGACGCCGAGAACAAGGGTGCCTACAAGGGTTCACTCCTCACGCGGCTTAATTCCCTTTCCAATGGCATCAACGGCCTCATTCTCACCGATGACGAAATCAGCCCTGGCGATTTGTTTGACAACAACGTAATCGTGGACCTCAGCCGCGTGGGCTCCTCTGAGACAAAGGCCCTGCTCATGGGCATGCTCGTACTTAAGCTACAAGAATGGCGCATGACGATGAGCTCGAACGTCGACGTACCCTTGCGTCACCTCACCGTATTGGAAGAGGCGCACAATCTCCTGCGCCGCACCTCCCCCGACCAAAGCCCGGAATCTGGCAACCTCTTGGGCAAGAGCGTCGAGATGCTCGCCAACGCCATCGCCGAGATGCGCGCGTACGGGGAGGGTTTCGTCATCGCCGATCAGGCACCGAACCTCTTGGACCTCTCTGTCATTCGAAATACCAACACCAAGCTCATCCTGCGCCTGCCCGATCAAGCCGACCGCGAATTGGTAGGTCGTGCAGCCAACCTCAACGACGAACAGATTGCAGAGCTGGCACGATTGCCGCGCGGAGTTGCAGCTGTCTACCAAAACGACTGGGTGGAGCCAGTGCTCTGCAAGGTAAGTCGAGCTGAGCCAGGCATGCCATATCGCAAAGAGAAGCTCGTCGAGCCCGAAGATACGTGGCGGGCCTCTGACGCCCTGTCAATCGCAGGATATCTCATACGTGGTGTGAGAATTGCTGGAAATGCCGAACTCAAAGACCTAAGCCTCGCCATGCAACGCCTGCGCTTGCCCGCGACTGCACGCGTATCAATTTGCAAAATGCTGGAGAATTCCAATCGCGAACCCAGTATGTCGACGCTTGCACCAATCATGAGCATGCTCTTTCCGAGAGTACGCGAAGCAATCGTATCCGCGCACGTACGAAAAGATGATGTGGGCGAGTTGTTCGCGGTAGCCAACGAGGCCTTACACGAATGCGTGGATGGCGAAGCCTCTGATCTTGTAATGAACGCCATATTGCAAGGGGTAGTCATACAACGCGTGCATCATGAGTTGCATCAAGGCGCAATGCTCGAAGAATGGATAAAGCGAGAGGGGGTTCAACAATTTGTTTAGCAGAAACAAAGAACTGCCCAATAACGAGATGGCATCAAAAGGCGAAATACCCACTTACAGCTTTGAAAAGCCACTACGCTTCTTCGACACTGGAAGTTCTGAGATTGCAGGCAATCAAGAGTTCTCCACGAGCTACCAAGAGAGGCTGAATTTGACGCCTAAACTTTCGAGCAAGCAAGGGAATTGGCGCGGCGAGCGGGCGGAGAGCGATTTCGTTCCAGCAGATGACGTGTCTCAAAGGGAACTCGCGAAGCACGGTACAGATTGCGTGCAATACAAGGATGCGGTACCAAATTTCACCCCTGTGTCCGAGGCAACCGTCAGCATAAATGAGATGACTGACGATAGGTACAGAAACTACAGCCAGGCAGATGCAAAGTGTGCTGAACAATGGAATGCGGAGGGACGTGACGGCAAGACTGATTGGACAGACCGTGATGTGGCAGATTGGCGTACCGCCAACGGCTACACTTGGCACGAGTGCTGCGATATGAAGACGTGCAACTTGGTCAAGACTGAGTTACACGAGAGTTGCAGGCATTCGGGAGGGGTCGCAGAATACAAGGCTTCGCATAGCATGGAAGGTGGGCAGTTCGATGAGTAAGTTACAAAGAAGCCTGTGGGGCCGTAACGTTGAGCTTGAAATCGTTTATGACTGCTATGATGGAGAAGAAGTCCTTCCCAGCCAGGAGGAAGCATTCTCGCTCATTGAAACGAATTGGAATACTCTGGAAGACGCGCTAATATCGCTCACAGACTATCTGACGACTCATGATAGCGACAAATTCGACGAGAAAATAACCAACATATTTAAGTACATCATCCCAAGGACGCTGTTTATCAAACGGGCCAACAAGGATAGGATGGTAGCCCTCATGTGTGACTACCGTTTCGATCCCGAGGAGGGCATAGCGCTTCTCTTCGTGAACGAAAGACTCAGTTTGATAGGACCACAAAGCAAGATACTATAATATCCGCCATCGTGCCTGCGTTTTCGCGGGCACGATGCGACCGACACGGGCAAACAGCAGGATTCTAGTGTGTCTTGCCCGTCACAACGCATCTTCGTCCAAGCGTTTGAACTCTGACCCGCTGCTGCCACGGTCAACCATTATTCACATATGGAAACAGTGGCAACCGCGGTTGCTGAGCTCGCAGCCCTCAGCCTCGCGAGGGGACGAGAACTACCGGTACTGGGGGGTACTGGGGGGACAGTCCCATTGGTACCAAGGGGACTGTCCCCCCAGTACCTAACGCGCTCCGGCTCGCTCGATTCCTTTGGCACCAAAGTATTGCCAATGAATCCTCAGGGCCAAGGTCGATTACGGGTTTTCTACCATTTCTATCTTTTCTATCATTTCTACTTTTGTGCGTGGAACGTTACCTGTCACCTTGTCGCCTACGCCGCTCATGGAGATGCTTTCGCGATTTCAATAACGTCTCTTGACTTAAACCATGGTTTAAGTTGC
>CACXDP010000387.1 GCA_902766445.1 uncultured Coriobacteriaceae bacterium | reverse complement strand
GTGGCCGAGACCTTTGGCGACCTCATCCGCGAGGGCAAGATCCGCGCCTGGGGCATCTCCGAGACCACCGAGGAGTACCTGCGTCGCGCCCACGCCGTGACGCCCGTCACCGCCATCGAGAACCGCTACTCCATGGTCGCCCGCTGGCACGAGCCCATCTTCCCCGCCTGCGTCGAGCTGGGCGTCTCCTACGTGGCCTTCAGCCCGATGGCCAACGGGCTGCTCACCGGAGCCTACAGCGCCGCCACGACCTTCGAGGGCAAGCAGGACTTCCGCGCCAACATGCCGCAGTACACCGAGGAGGGCTTCGCCAAGGCCAAGGTCCTGCTCGACCTGCTGCGGGGCATGGCCGAGGAGAAGGGCTGCACCATGGGACAGCTCAGTCTCGCCTGGATGATCAACAAGGACCCGCGCATCATCCCCATCCCGGGCACCCGAAAGCTCGAGCGCCTGCGCGAGAACTTCGGCGCGGCGAGCGTCGCCATCACTACCGAGGAGATCGCCTCCATCGACGCCCAGCTCGACACCATGGAGTTCGACGTCTTCGGGGGCCACGCGGCAAAGTAGGGGAGCGCATGGATATGATTCCAGCGCTTTGCCCGGATGCTCATGGTAGATTCGTTCGTAAAGTGTCATATAGTGTAATCCCGTGAGAAAGAGGAGACCATGCAGTACATCACGCTCAACACCGGTGCCCAGATGCCCATGATGGGCTTCGGCGTCTTCCGCGTGCCCGACCCCAAGGAGTGCGAGGACTCGGTCTACGAGGCCATCAGAATAGGCTACCGGCTCATCGACACCGCCACTGCCTACCGCAACGAGGAGGCCGTGGGTGCCGCCGTCCGCCGTGCCATCGCCGACGGCATCTGCGCGCGCGAGGACCTGTTCGTGACCAGCAAGCTCTGGGTGACGGACATGAAGGACGAGGCCACGGCGGCCGCTGGCATCGACGCCTCGCTCGATCGGCTAGACATCGGCTATCTGGACCTCTATCTCGAGCACCAGGCCTACAACGACTACTTTGCCGCCTGGCGCGCCATGCAGGACGCCTACCGTGCCGGCAAGCTCCGAGCCATCGGCGTCTCCAACTTCTACCCTAACATCCTCACCAACTTCTGCGAGTGCGTGGAGGTCGTGCCGGCCGTCAACCAGGTGGAGCTGCACCCGTACTACACGCAGGAGCACGGCCTGATGGCCGAGGAGTCGGCCATGGACGTCATGCATCGCTATGGGGTGGTGCCCGAGGCGTGGGCTCCGCTTGGTGGCGGGCGCTACAACCCCTTTGAGGAGCCGGACTTCCTCGCCATCGCCGAGGCCCACGGCAAGACGGTGGGGCAGGTCATCCTGCGCTGGAACATACAGCGCGGCGTCGTGGTCATCCCCAAGTCAACGCACGTGGAGCGCATTCGCGAGAACTTCGACGTGTGGGACTTCGAGCTCACGCCCGACGAGATGGCAACCATCTCCAGCCACGATATGGGCTACTCGGGCAGCCGCGCCAAGCACTTCGAGCCGAGCTTCGTGCGCATGGTGCTTGGCAAGGAGTAGCAGAGAGGCGAGCTAAATCGGCGAACAGCAGTCAGGCCCGCCATCAACGAGCTCTCGGTGTCCGAGCGGTTTTTCACCACCGCCAAGGCCGGGAGCTTCGTCGTCTTCCGGGACGACTTGGCGAAGGCATACGCCTCCGGGAAACCTGGCCTGTATCGCGCATGGCGGGCTTGCCCCCGACGGAGCTCGACGAGCTCATTGCGATCTGGAAGCTCACTAGGCCGGCCTTCTTCTTCCGTGAGTGGTCAGGCGGGGAGCGCTGGGACGGCATCGCGGTCTCCGGTTACGCGGCTGTCTCGGTGCAAGAGCTTGGCTATCCGAGAAAACAACGTACCTCACCTGCCGTAACCGCCTTACCTGCGGTTGGCGTCGCGGTACTATACTATATAAGCGCTCTGCAGGCAGGCGTACCTTAAACATTGGGAACAGCGACGGTCGAAAGGCGAGAGTATGTCAAGGCTTGGCGTGCTGATCTGGCGATACCTTTTTGAGTCAGGCGACAAAAAGCGACTGGCGAAGCAGGTATAGGACCTGTCTGACCTGCGAATAATCAAGGATATCCCCTACTTGCCCGACGGCGACCAAGGTCATCTGTTCGATATCTATGAGATGCCCGACCTGCCCGACGATGCGCCCGTGATAGTCAACATCCACGGCGGAGGACTCTTTGCCTCATTCAAGGAGGTCAACGCCAACTTCAACTATGAATGGGCGCGCCTGGGATACCGCACGGTGAGCATCAGCTATCGGCGCATCCCCGAGACCACGATGTGGGACACGCTCAAGCTGGACGGGTTGCTCGCTGCGGTGGGCACGGAGCATGAGCTCCTCAACTTCCCCAAGGGTGGCGAGCGCCAGCTCATTCACGTGTTTTCGGTGAGTTATCCCATGTACCCGGAGAGCCGCGAGGTACTCACCCAGATGGACGCCTTCTTCAGGGCGCATTAGGAGGGTTTCATGTACAAGAAGTATTTCGCCTGGAGCTTTGACGACGGCCTTGAGCAAGACAAGCGCATCGTGGAGGTGCTGAGGAAGCATGGTCTTGGTGCCACCTTCCACCTCAATTCCGGTCTGTTTGGCGACAAGACCTATGAGGGGCGTATCGGCAATCTCGGTATGACGGAGACGCCAGCTGCTTTGTTCGATCCCTCGAAGTGGCACCTGCTCCCCTATGTGCCGCACTTCCGTATCCCTGAGGACGAAGTAAGAGACGTCTATAAGGGCTTCGAGATTGCTGCGCATACTTGTACGCACGTCAACCTTTCGCGCTGCTCAGAGGGGGAGAGACGTGCGCAGATAGCCGATGATGTCGCTGTGCTTTCCGAGCTCTTTGGCCAGAAGGTGGAAGGCTTTGCCTACCCGTACGGCGCAGGCGCGCGGAAGAGCGCAGATGCCTTGCGTGCAGCGGGCGTGCGGTATGCGAGGACGGCCCACACCGAGGAGGGTTTCCGCTTCCCGAGCGATTCCCTGCAGACGCCGATCAGCTGCTGGCACATCTCCAAGAAAACGTTCCGCCGACTCAACCAGTTCTTTGAGGTGGAGCCCGCAGACGACGACCTCTTCTTCCTGATGTTTGCCCATGGTTACGAGTTTGACTTTGGCACCAAGGAGAGCAACTGGGACAAGTTCGAGCGCATCTGCGCGGCGGTGGCAGCGCGCGATGACATCGTGTGTTGCTCCATGGGCGAGGCGTTCAGACGGCATGAGGGAAGGTAGGTAACTATGACAGACAGGAGGGGACTGTCGCGCGAATCTCGCATTGTGCGGCAAGGTGACACGATGACGCATCAAGTCACGATGGTGTAACGAACCCGAATCACGTTTGCCAGGCCATGCGCATACCGCCTACAATGGCGTGCATCCAAAAGCGAAGGGGTGCCGCCATGCAAGAGATGATTGACATATACGACAACAACAAACAGCTCACGGGTGAGACTATGGCCCGCGAGGGGGCCTTCCTGCACGAGGGGCAGTACATGCTCTACGTGCTGGCGCTCATTGAGGACGCGCGGGGACGGTTCCTCATCACGCAGCGCTCGCTCGACAAGCACTGGGCCGCCGGCTGGTGGGAGGTGACCGGCGGCGGCGTGCGCGCGGGCGAGACGTCGGCCCAGGCGGTGCGGCGCGAGGTCCCCGAGGAGGTCGGCTTACCGGTGATAGGAGAGGTGCCCGCACCCATCTACAGCTACGAGAACGTCGACCTCAAGCGCGGCGACAACTACTTCGTGGACATCTACCACCTGCGTCTGGACTTCGACGAGTCAGACGTGCGCCTTGTGGACGGCGAGGCCGTAGATTTCCGCTTGGCGAGCTGGGAGGAGATTACCGAACTTGCCGACCAAGGCATCTTCTTGCACTACGAGCGCCTGCGCCAGGCACTCAAGGCGGAGGGCGTGCTCTAGGCTGCCGACTGGATGTGTTCGAGGTGCCTTGGTGCGTCAATGGGGTGTGACGAGTCTTCCCAGCAGTGCAGGTAGAACCTCTCTGACGTCGCGACCGAGGAAGCCGTCGCGGCGGGCAAAGTGCGCAGAGTGAGCCCGAAATAGAGACTACCGTGGCGAACCAGGCACTAAAGCCATGGTGGGAGCGAAGCACAACATCGCCTACCACAACTCCACGAGCGACAAGGGCGAGCGGTTTGACCGCGAGGCCGCCGAGCAGTTTGGGGCGCCCAACACGACGGTCGCATGTCCCGGGGAGGACATAGAGCTTTAAGCGGTGTCGCCAGATTTCTGGCGACTTCCGCTATTGCAAGGGGTGAGGGCAACAATTGGGCGCCGAACAAGACCAACGGCGGCCTCACGGGGTTCACCGAAATCAATATGTTTGTTTTCCTACGTGCAAAACCGCTACCGTGCAATCGTTGCAGGGCATGCAATGCGGAGGTC
>CACXDP010000386.1 GCA_902766445.1 uncultured Coriobacteriaceae bacterium | reverse complement strand
TCAAATGAAATCCATCCTGCCCTACATGGACCTCATCAAGATCAGCGCCGAGGAGTGCCCGCTCGTCACGAGCAGCACGAAGCCCTCAGAGGCGGCAAAGGAACTGCTCGCTGGCGGAGCCAGTGTTGTCGTAGTGACGCTCGATGCAGACGGGGCTTTCGTCGCCACCAAGGATGGAGAGCGCCTCGTGGAAAGCTTCCGTGTGGATGCCGTGGACACCACGGGTGCCGGCGACTCCTTCTGGGGCGGCTTCCTCGCGGCATTCTGCGAGAGCGGCAAGACCCCACAAGACCTCACCATCGATGACGCCGCAGCCTTCACGCGTTTCGGCAACGCCGTGGCAAGCCTTTGCGTTCGCACGCGCGGCGCCATCCCGGCGATGCCCGAGCGCGAGGCTGTCGAGGCACTTCTGGCAGAGCTCGGCTAAAGGAGCCCCTCCATGCAGATGCACGTCAATCTCGACTATCGCCAACACAACTGGCGTCTGGGCTTTCACCTGCAGACCGCGGTGGGCTGGCTCTCCGATCCCAACGGACTCTGCCCGTTCAACGGCGAGTATCACATCTTTCATCAATACGCGCCACGCTGGCCATGGCCAGGACACGGCTGGGGCCACTGGACGAGCAAGGACCTTGTGACATGGGAGTTCCACCGCGGCGCCATAATCCCCGAGATGGAGCTCGATGCCAATGGCTCCTACTCTGGCTCTGCCGTGGTGCGCGACGGCGAGATGTGGTGCTACTACACCGGCAACGTCCTCGAACCCGGTGAGCACAACTACGACTACGATGGCCGTCAAGCCAACGAGACGCTCGTCATCTCTAAGGACGGGCGCACCTTTGGCGACCGCAAGTTGGTGCTCGGCAACGACGGCTATCCCGACTACTGCAGCTGCCATGTGCGTGACCCCAAGGTCTGGTGGCAGAAGGACCGCTGGAACATGCTCCTTGGTGCCCGAACGATGGATGACCACCCCGCCATGCTGCTCTACACCAGCCCCGACGGCGTCAACGACTGGACATTGGCCGGGTCATGCACCACCATATCGGGCGAGCCGTTCGGTTACATGTGGGAGTGCCCAAACATCGTGACTCTCGGCGGACGCGAGTTCTTCTTTGTGTGTCCGCAGGGCGTTCCTAGCCAAGTGACGAAGTTCCAGAACAACTTCAACTCAGGCTACTTCCCCGTCGACGGCACGGTCATCGATCTCCTTGAGGGCGACAAGGGCCTCATGGACGCCGAGAAACCCTACGGCTGCATCGACGAGAACACTTTCGTCGAGCTTGACTATGGCTTCGACTTCTACGCTCCGCAAGTCTTTACCGACGAACATGGTCGTCAGATTCTCGTTGGCTGGATGGGTCTGCCCGACATAGAGATGCAGTACCAAGTGCCCACATATGAGTGGCTGCACACGTTGACATGGCTGCGCGAGCTCTCGCTCAACGATGCGGGCATTATCTGCCAGTGGCCGCTCCCAGAGTATGACTTGCTACACGGCGAGCGCGTGGAGTTTACACCCGAAGGCGCTGCTGACTCCTGCGGCAAGCTCGGCACCAGCAACTACGATGCCTTCTGCATCTGCGGAGCAAAGGGAGCCAAGTTTGCAAATGGCACGGCAGACGTGTTCATCGAAGGCATCGAGGGCGAGGGGCGCATCATGCTCAACGCCGACCTGGAGCTCGTGGTTATCGGCGATATGCTGGAGCTGGCGTTCCACGGCATCGCAGGTGGATACCGCACCGTTCGTCGCCTTCCGCTGTCCGAACTCTCGGCGGGCAAGCTCGAGAGCCTGCGCATGGTGGTGGACACGAGCGCAGTGGAGATCTACATCAACGGCGGCGAGCACACCATGAGCACTCGTTGGTGGCCTCAAGAGATCACCAACCTGAGCGTCACCTCCACCTTCGCGGCAGCAAAGACCTACGCTTACAAGATGGGCCGCTTTGAGTTCCTGAACGTCTGCTAGCATCCAAGCTGATTGATCAAATCGGTGGCGGGGTCGCTTGTTCGATCCCGCCACTGTCTATGACTGCTTTCCTTGCGCCTCTCGCGCCTCTTGCCTTCGACGGGAGTCGATTATGACGAGTTGACGTATCGTCGCAGCCGTGGGTATGGCCACAAGCATCCCCACAAAGCCGGCGACACCGCCGCCAATCGTCACGCCCACCGTAGTCCAAACCGGTGGCAATACGGTACGTGGGTCACCGATATGGGGCAGAAGAAGCGTCGCCTCAAGCATCTGCGCCGCAGCCACAACCACGATGTAGAGCAGCGCAAACCATGGATTCGAGATGGCAATCATGAAGGCGCCGCATAGCAGCCCAACAGGATAGCCCACAATCGGTACAAGCGCAGACAACCCCATCAGCACGCCGACACCCAAGGCGTAATCGTAGCGTGCGATCAGCAAGACACAGGTGCCCACAGAGCCAAGGATGACCGCCTCAAGGCATTGTCGCACAATAAAGTTGTGAAACGACGAGTCTGCCACCCCGAGTACTAATGCCAGGCGTTCCGTACGCTGTGGCCCCAAATATATCACCATGGTCCCCATGACGCGCGTCCACACGTCCGTCGTGTCAGTAAGCAGGATGAAAGAGAAAAGCAGCCCAAAGAAGCCCGTCATGAGAGTACTCACCACACCAAAGACCTGAGCTCCGACAGATCCTACCGTACCGCCAAGCGCCGTCTTTGTTAAGCCCATGACATCCATTTTCGTCAGCTTCTGTATCAGGTCGCCGTCCAAGAACTCGTGAACGGATTCCCGAAACGGCTCCATGAACGGCATGGCGAGCACCGTCTCTATGAAAGCCTGACTTCGACTCTGCACCATCATGATAGTCTCGATGAACGCCGGGACAAAGACCGAAGTCGCCAAAGCGATGCCAACCAGGAGCAACACCGCGGCGATTACTAGACTCAACGGGCGCCGGGCACCCTCAACCAGCTTCGACGTGCTATTTGGCAGCATATGACGCTCAATGAAGGTGGTAGGAATTGCCACAACATAGGCGATTGCCGCACCGAGCACCAGAGGAACGATGGCTGCAAAGACAATACCTAAAAATGAGACTATCGCATCCCAGCTCTTGACGATGAGCATGGCGAGCAGAACGAGTCCCCCATACATAAGAAGCTCTCGCGTGGTGAGCTTTCTCATCGTCTCTCAGCCCCTTGGACGTCATGCATGTAGGCTGGCATCGAACCATCGCGCGCGGCCTCCACTATCTGTAGGAGCGCGTCCGCCACGGCATCGTCGGCGCTTGCCCCGATGTGCCATCGAGCTGCCTTGGCAGCAGCGGGAGTCGCGTTAGCCATGGCGGCGGAGTTGGGCACGTAGCTCAGCACGTCGAGATCGTTCTCAGCATCGCCAAAGACCGCAACCTCGTCGAGAGCGATGCCAAGCTCGCGCACGAGCACCTCCACGCCCCTCGCCTTGCTCCACCCCTTCGACGCCACGTCAATGTAGTTGACATGCGGGTTCGGATAGACAAAGTCCAACTCGGGCACGAGATGCATAAGCTGACGGCGCACCTCGTGCAGACGCTCCTTGTCACCCACGACACGGATGTTTGCCTTATAGATGGGACGGTCCTCGGGAATGCGCACACGCACGTTGCCAATGCGCCCGAACTCCGCGTAATACTGGCCAATCTCCTGAGCCGAGATGCCCACGGAGTACCGATTCCCAAAGTCGTTGATCATGAGCGCCGTACCCGGGAAGTCATAGACAGTGTTAGCCACCTTCTGCAGCCCTTCGTGCGGTATGGGCTTATCAAAAACTAACTCGCCATCGATATAGACGAGCTGCCCATTGACAGTGACGCCAGTCTGGTAGGCAGCGCTGTCCTCGGCAAATAGCAGGTGCAGGTCCCAAGGCACGCGTCCGGTACAGGGCCCGAAACGCAAGCCGGCATCGAGCATGGCGTGAATCGCGTCGAGCGCGTGATGCGTGGCGTGCGGCAGACCCACGCGGATAAGCGAGTCGTCTAGATCGGTGAGAGCGAGCTTTATCATGGAGGGGCCTTTCATGCGAGAGACTGCGAATGTGCACATCAGAGTGTATCATGGTGCATGGCGTATACCCCATCCGAAAGGACATGCCCATGAAGCTCGCAATCGGTAACGACCATACCGCCGTCGACCTCAAGAACACCATCGTGGCCCACCTCAAAGAGCGCGGCGTTGAGGTTGTCAACGTCGGCACGGATTCCACTGAGAGCTTCGACTATCCTCTGAGCGGATATCGCGTAGGAAAACTCGTCGCTTCAGGCGAGGTGGATGGTGGCGTGCTCATCTGCGGCACGGGCGTTGGCATCAGCCTCGCGGCTAACAAGGTCCCAGGAGTACGTGCCTGCGTATGCTCGGAGCCTTACACAGCCGCGCTTTCCAAGCGCCACAACGACGCCAACATCATCGCCTTCGGAGCGCGCGTCGTAGGTGACGAAATGGCCAAGCTCATCGTGGACTCTTGGCTTGACGCCGACTACGAGGGAGGACGTCACGCCCGTCGCGTCGCCATGCTTGACGAGATCGGTAGTACCGGAAGGCTCGTTGCCGCCGAGTAACCATGGGGATGGTTTCCGATGACCAATGCCATCCATGCCACGCTATGCCATTGTTCACCGAATAGTCCACCACGCTTGCCTTTATATGCGTAAAGCTATCTGATTGTGGAAGCTCGGGCGATTCTGCCCATTCAGAATAGGAAGGAGCGCTATGCCCACCAAGAAGACAGACGAAACCGCCGAGGTCGTCGAGACCACCGCAAAGGTCGAAGAAAAGGCCGCAACCGAGGCTGCGCCGGCCAAGAAGCCTGCCGCAAAGAGGACCACAACCCGCAAGACCACGGCAAAGAAGGCTACCACTGCAAAGGCCACCACAGCCAAGTCGACCGCAAAGAAGGCTGCCACCACGGCAAAGAAGACCACCAAGGCAGCGGCCACCAAGGCAAAGAAGGCCGTCGAGGAAGCCAAGGAAAAGATTGAGGAGAAGGTCGAGAAGGTCGTCGAGGCCGTCAAGCCCGAGCCCGCTCCTGCTCCTGCACCCGAGCCCCCGATGCCCGAGCCTCGCCGCAGCGTAGCCTTTATCGGCTCCGAGTGCTATCCCTTCGTGAAGACCGGCGGTCTCGGCGACGTCATGTATGCCCTTCCCAAGGCGCTTGTCAAGCTCAACTGCGACGTCAAGGTGATTCTGCCCAAGTACGGCATCATCAAGGACGAGTGGAAGGAAAAGATGGTCTACCGCGGTGCCTTCGACATGGACCTGTGCTCCGACGGGCGCAGCTTCTACGTAGGCATCATGGAGTACGTGTGGGACGGCGTCGTATACGACTTCATCGACAACGAGGAATTCTTTGCGGGCGGCAACCCCTACACCAACCTCGTGGATGACATTCCCAAGTTCTGCTACTTCGGCAAGGCAGCACTCGCGGCACTCAACTACATGGACTGGATTCCCGATATCATCCACTGCCATGACTGGCAGGCTGGTCTCGTGCCCATCTATCTGCGCACGATGTTTGCCGACACCCCGCTTGCTCGCTCAAAGGTCGTTACCACCATCCACAACCTCCGCTTCCAGGGCAAGTACAACATCCCCACGCTCAAGTACTGGTCCAACCTGCCCGATGACGCGTTCAACATGGGCGCGCTCCAGGAGGAGTGGACCGAGGCAAACATGCTCAAGGGTGGCCTTGCCTACTCCGACGCCATCACCACGGTGAGCAACACCTACGCCGGCGAGATCCAGACCCCCGAGTACGGCGAAGGCCTCGACGCGCACCTGCGTCACCACTCCTACAAGCTGCGCGGCATCGTCAACGGCATCGACGTGGACATCTGGAACCCGGCAACCGACAAGCTGCTTGACACCCAGTATGGCGTTGACAACGCCATCGCGGGCAAGAAGGCAAACAAGACCAACCTGCAGAAGGAACTCGGCCTCTGGGAGGACGAGGGCAAGTTCGTCATCGGCCTCGTCTCGCGCCTTACCAACCAGAAGGGTCTCGACCTCGTCAATGCCATTGTCAACGACATCATCGACGGCAACACGGAGCTCGTGGTGCTCGGCACTGGCGATGCCCAGTACGAGGACTCCTTCCGTTACTACGAGAACGCCCACAAGGGTGAGGTCTGCGCCTACATCGCCTACGACGAGGCTCTCTCTCACAAGATTTACGCAGGCTGCGACGCCTTCCTCGTGCCCTCGCAGTTCGAGCCCTGCGGCCTCACTCAGCTGATTGCCATGCGCTACGGCACCGCACCAATCGTGCGCGAGACCGGTGGCCTCAAGGACACCGTCGAGCCGTACAACATGTTTGAGGACTGCGGCAACGGCTTCACCTTCGACCGCTACGACGCGGGCCTTTTGCTCGACGCCATCAATCGCGCAAAGACCCTCTACTTCGAGGCGCGCGAGAACTGGGACAAGATGGTCATCCGTGACATGGAGAAGGACGTGTCGTGGGCTAAGTCGGCCGAGCAGTACCGTCAGCTCTACCTCGACCTCACCTAAACCTCTGAAGGAACCGTAGGGGGCTGTCCCCTTGGTGGCGGGTACTGGGGGGACAGTCCCCCCAGTACCCGCCATTGTTTTTGCCTCTATCGCCTATCGATGAAACAAGCGGTACAATGAGACGCAACGTTACCAGTTGAGGAGCGATGGGCATTGACTTCGTTAGGGGAACTATTTACACGGGCATCAGGGTCCGTGTCGCGGCACTTAGTTGAGCGCATTCTCTGCTGCACCCTTGCCGTCTGGATTGCTGGGCAGTTTGTCCTAATGGAATCCACATTTGCACTGTTGCCCTTCGTAAGCTCAGCTCATCTCGCGAACATCTTTCATGGCCTCGTTACAATCGTCTTCATCGCAGGCTTGGTTTGCACCGACATCGAGCCTCGCCCCCTTACCCTCGTTGGGTGCGCATGCGCGATTTTCGTCACGGTTGCCACTTGGCGAACGACGGGTGATGGGCATCTGGCCATGCTCACGATTCTCTCACTTGCAGCCAAGGACATCGGCTTAGGACGACTTGCCCGCTCGTGGACGATTGGCGCGCTTGTAGGTCTTAGCTTAACGCTCCTGCTCTCACTCCTCGGCATATCCGCGAGCATCGATACGATTGTCGGCACATCGTTCTTTCCTGCACTTGGCTTCAAACACGCCGGCACCTTTGCGTACGCTACATTCTCAATCGTCGTAGGCATAGCGCTCGGCATGTGGCATCGACGTTTTTTACTCCCCCTAGGAGCTTGTAGCGTGGGCTTCGGCATCCTGCTCTTTGCCATACAGAGCGCAGCGCATGCCAGCCTGCTGCTCATAGTGTTTGGCATGTGCCTTCTCGCCTTCGCGCTCTGGCCACGCACAATCACAAGAATCGCAGCCCGTCCGTGGGTGTCTATGGCAGTTGCCGCGCTGCCCTTCGTACTCTTTCTCCTGTCGATAGACGGCCCGAGCCTTCTGGGCATAGACATCTTTAAGGAGTCATCCTACAGATCTCTGCCGTCGGCGTACGGCTATAGCACCATAATCTTCCTCTACCTGCTCTACGCCCTTGGTTTGCACACCTTTACCGCAAGTACGCGTCCCAACTCAAAATGGAGGGCGTGGGTTCTTTTGGTCTCCTGTACGATTTATGCCGCGTTTCTCTTCGACAAGTCACTATCACTCCAAATCGAGTTCAATCCCACGCTCCTCGTACTCTCGTGCGGTTTTGCCAACTTCCTTCGAACCGAGAGAGAACCGGGGAAGCAAGCCTTAGCAAGGCATTTCGCCCCACGAGCTTCGCGCGAAAGGGGCGGCGCACATGAATAAACGTCCTTTCAGCTTTGAGACCTTAGCACTCGCGGTGCTCGCCTCTGTGATGCTCGTCGCAACGCTTGTGTTTGTCCTTGGTGACAGGAGCGGTGCACGCAGCTATCAGGACTGTCCACACTATGTCAGGGTTCGCAGACGCAGCTTCGAGAACTACCAGCAAAAACTGGAAAACGAACGTCTAGGGCAGACGTATTCGCCGCTGTACCTAGATTTCGACAAGGAAGGAAGCGTGTGCCTGGGCTATGGGGACCAGTATACCTGGAGTCACACAAGCACGATTCAGACCACGAATCATGACGTGCGGTACAAACTCGCACCACCCAAAGAAAAGGGCACGTGGACGATGCAGTTAAGCATGCCAAGGCCACATAACTTTCTCCATCCCCAAGGCCTCTACGCAGTTTACCTTCATGAAGCCGATGGAACATGGAGTGACAGCGAATGGGTGCTCTTTGAGGAAGATGGGACGGGATACTGCGGCTGGGGCGGCTTCAACGCGATTACGGCCAGCAGGGAGACGGCACGTAAGCATGGCAAGCCCTGCACCTGGCATGTGACTCCGCTCGAGCATGGCTGCATCGTTGTACTCGACTATGAGGGCGGACAGTCCACCATTGTCGTGACGAACTAACTATATTCTGCGAGTGTTACGCAAAAGCACCATTGCGCCCCATGTATTCTTGCACTTGCATATAATCGTTTGTACAACCCATACGGTAGAGCATGCCATAGCTTCAGGAGGCATCATGACCGAGAGCAAAAACTATGTACCCCTTCGAGTGGCAATTCTGAGGGCTCTACGTCAGGGAGGGACGGATCTTCTCAACCATCCCAAACGCCTCATTGGACACGTGCTCGATGACGCAGACCCAAATGACCCCGCAACGCTCATCTTTGAACGAAATTGTGATCTCGAACTTATGCGCATCTATTCGCTCGCAGCGACGCAGTGCACGCCGCAAGCGATGGGTGATGCCGCAAAAAAGGCAGCGACGCTACTCGTGGACTCGCGCATGCTCCGAGAGGATGCTGCAGAGCAGCTTGCGTGCGAAATCGCATTTGCCCTATCGACACATCTTGGCCTCGATGTCCTCGATTGGGTGCGTGAGGCAGCCACGAGGGGCAGCCGTAATCATGCGTCCTCCCATCAGATCACGATGCAAGGCATACGACGAGATACTATGTTGGTGTCAAACAAACGCACCGAGCAATGGACTGACCCTCAACGAAATACTGGCGAACTGCAGAAGCAGCCCGAGCCCGAGCCCGAGCCCGAGCCCAAGACCAAGCCCCCTCGCAACGTCAAGCGCATCGCCATCATCGCCTCAGCTGCTGCGGTTCTAGCAGTTGTGCTGATTGTCGTCGCGCTCAATACCGTGCTTGCCCCAAAGCGTGTGAGGGTTTCCGCGGGCCACAACCACACGGTTGTGCTTTATCCAGACGGCACGGCACGCGCAATCGGCTCCAACGAAAACAAGCAGTGCGGCGTCAGCAAATGGGAGAATCTGATCGCCATCTCAGCAGGCCGTACGCACACCGTCGGCCTCCTTTCTGATGGCAGCGTCAAGGCGACGGGTTCCAATGATGACGGACAATGCGACGTAGAGAAATGGAAGGACATCGTTGCTGTTTCCGCAGGTAACCGCTTCACCATCGGTGTCAAGCGGGATGGTAGCGTCGAGGCAAAGGGCAAGAACGATGGCGGCCAGTGCGACGTGGGAGATTGGAAGGATATTGTGAGCGTGTCGGCTGGCGTTGGTCATACTGTCGGCCTGCACAAGGACGGCACCGTCGTCGCGGCCGGCAAGAACGTCAACAGCCGCTGCAACGTGAGCAAATGGAAGGACATCCGATCCGTTTCGGCCGGCCATTGCCATACTGTGGGTCTTCGCAACGACGGCACGGTCGTCGCAGTCGGCAAGAAGACTGATGGACAGTGCGATGTCTCCAAATGGAAGGACATCGTCGCTGTCTCCGCAGGAGACAACCACACGGTCGGTCTGCGCAAAGACGGCACCGTCGTCGCATGCGGACAGACGGAAGACGGACAGTGCGAGGTCGACAAATGGACCGACATCGTCGCCATCGAGGCTGGCAGTAACTACACGATAGGCGTTCGCAAGGATGGGTCATTCGTCAGCACCAAACTCGATGCAAAGGACGACAAGGGTCAGTGTGACGTGAAAAAGCTCTCAGAGTGACGCTTGCGAGCATTACGGCCGATGATACGGTTACAATTAACAAACCACCAATCAGCCTGCTCGCACAGAGAGGGAGATGCCCATGTCCGGCATAGAGACCGCTGCCGTCATCGGTTTCGGCGCAATCGGTTCCCCCATAGCCCACCTTCTTCAGCTTCACCTCAACGACGGATTTAGCCTCGTTGCTACAGGGATGCGCCGCTTGATGCTCGAGTCCCGTAATGTGACGATAAACGGCGAGTCCTTCCGCGCGCACATCTTACCCGACGCCTACCACCCTTTATCCCCCGACCTGCTCGTGAGCTGCGTCAAGAATTACGATCTCGAATCATCGCTCCCCGATATTCGCAGCGTGGTGGGAGACCACACGATTATCCTCCCCCTCCAGAATGGCATCTACGCATACGACTTCTATAGACGGCAGTTTCCAAAGAACGCCGTCTTGCGAGGATTCATCCAGGGACCAAACACGAGGCGACGCGGCAATGCCATTCGCTATACCAATCCCGGGGTCGTTCACATGGGGATTGATTCGCCCGAGCTCAGGGATGCGGCTGCGGCTGTCAACGTTCTTTTCACGGCTGCCAACCTCCGCATCGTGATGGACAATGACATCGCACGTGCAGTGTGGCGCAAGTGGATGCTCAACGTTGCGGGAAACACCGTCACGGCGCTCACCATGGCCGATTATTCCGACTTCAGGAGTAACCCCGAGCTCCCGAGGCTCTGCACGCAGAGCATGAACGAATTCGCCTCTGTTGCAAACGCGGAAGGCGTGGGAATCGTTCAAGATGACATCGACGAGGTCATCAACTACTTCATGACCTACGAGGGGAGCAAGCGAACCTCCATGGTGGAAGACGTCATTGCCCAGCGAAGGACGGAGAACGAATTTTTGGCGGGAGAGCTTGTACGTCGCGCAGAACGTCATGGCATTAACGTTCCCATCACGCGCACCCTCTATGGCCTGATGCAAATTAGGGAAGAACTCTACCTCAACGGGCGAATCAACTAGACCGCACGCGTCTCAGACACCAGGAAAACAAGAGGCAGAACCAAACGGCCAAGAATGCCATGCAGGCAATATAGCAAAACGATGCGCCTCGAATTCCCATGGACTGCACGAGGGGACCCGAAACGAGCAGTGCGACGAGCGCAATGACAAAATACACCGGCGTCAGCAGGCGTTGGCGACGCATGATCGTGATTCCCATGGTAAAGAGCTGCGCCATCGCCAGAAAGCCTCCACCAAGGACAAGCAAGCACAGCTCCAAGCGCCAAGGCGAGAGATCCGTATGGTAAAGCCATCCCAAGACAGGGGGGCCAACGAGCGCTGCACCCGTGATGCAGACAAACGTAATGCCGACGATAACTCCCACCTGACGTACGAACGCATGTGTGAAGCCCTTGAAGTCGCGATCGTTCAACATGGCAGACACGGGCTGCACCATCGGCATATAGACGAACTGGGCAAGCAGGCCGACAATGAAGACCGGCATGGCAATGAAGCCATATATCGCTTGCATTGTGTCATCCATCACGCTATCGATGGCGTATTTCGGCGCATTGCCCACATAATACAGTAGGAAGGACGCAAGAAAGAGCGGCAGACACTCACGCAGGAGTTGGATGGGCGACTGTGAGCGTGCGGTCGGATGAATCTCTGGAAGGTCATATTTCTTGCGAACCAGCAGCAAGTTCCCCACCAGGAACGAAACCGTCCACACAAAGCCGCATATCGTGGCCACAATGAGACTTCTGCTTAGGATGATGGTGCCACAGAAGACCACTATCGTAGTCGCCACGCGAAAGGTCATCTGCTTGCCTGAGATGTCGAGCCTACCTGATTGCTGAAAGCTCCCGTCAAAGACGTCCTCTACCGAATCGACGCCCTTCATGAGGGTCATGAGTGCAACCGCCATTGTCTTGTCCCACGGATAGACATTTGCCACCGCCGAG
>CACXDP010000385.1 GCA_902766445.1 uncultured Coriobacteriaceae bacterium | reverse complement strand
TGGGGTAGCGCTATTCGGTTTTCAAATGCGCGCGCTTGGCTGCTGTGCCGATTGCGGTGTGGCGGTGCCGTGCGCGATATTGAGAATAGCGGCCACCGAAAAAGCGCCCGCAACTGTTGCGAGCACTTCATGCAAGCGATTGTGGCAGGAGGGCCGAGGGCTCCCCAGGCGTGCCGCAAGGTCTGCTTTTGTTAGGGGCGTGGGTCGAGATTGGCCGAGAAGGGCTACTGTCCACCTTCCCGTTGAGAGGAACGCGGCTGCGATGAGTGCGACCCAGAGGACCGCGATCCCGGGCGCCACGACCGCGTCGTTCGAGCGCGATCGTCTTCCACGCACCAACGGAGGAAGCTCGCGTTATCAAGCCCCACGCGCACGACCTCATCCCATACCTTCTGCGAGCGTCTGCCATTCGCAACGACATAGGCCTCACCCAGCACGTGCCATTTGTCCCAAGCCCTGTACCTGAGCATGTACGCCCTGGCCTCCTCATGCGAGACGAGCGCCTTGCCCGCTCTCACTGCCACCTCGTCACGAACCTCACCCACGAACTGCCCCTCGGATTCGAAGTACTCGACCAAGCGCCACGGCACCACTACCTGGTCGCTATCCTGAAGGTCCTCGCCGAAGTCGTCCAGGCTCAAGGGGCGCAAGCGGAACGCCTGGACCTCAACCTCGCTGGGCGCAAAGTATGCGCGAAACGCCTCCGGACATCCATCCGGAACGGATATGCCAGCTCCTCGGTACGACGTCCAAAACGATCCCTCGCGCACGCTACTAGGCTTCGGAGGCTCACAAGCCCGCTCGAAACTCTTCCGAAGGCCATCGAGAGCGAAGCGCCAGAGGGCCGGAACGTATTCGTCGGCACCCTTCAAACCAAGAGGCGCGATGACATGCGGACGAACCGTGACGGGCCGAGCGACCACGAACTCCGACGCCCTCACATGCGCCGATGTCCCTGTCTGCGCCGACGCCTGTGCCAAGCGATAGTCTACCAAGACGGGAGCAACCGCCGTCACGGGAAAGAGGTCTGCCTCCTTGCTCCCCTGCTCGACGAATCGCCCAACCTGCTCGCAACCCATGGCAAAGATGCCGCCACCGGTCTTTGAGTCAATCGCGAGCGGCACGAGGGCATTGTCGTACGCGTCGTCATCAGGGGAGGAAGCCATCGCATCAAAGAGGCCCAAGCACTCCGAGGCCAACGGAAGCGCTCCGCGGCTCAGCTTCCCCTGCTCGCGCAGATAGCGATCCACGAGGCGTACGGGCACATCACGCGTCCGGGGCACGAGCCGCGTCGGTTCACTATCGCCCGGCCGCGCATCCGCATCGAGCTCCTCACCCTCCGGCTTCGGCCCCTCTGGCGCCGAGAGTCCCGCATTGCCCAAGAACTGCTCCGCCCTTCCAAGCAGAAGGCAGTCGACCGCCCGCTGCAGCTCCTCGGCATTTCCCTCGGCAGCACTGTCCCACCAGCTGGCCAGCCCACTCTTGGCCGCCAAGCCAACGCGCACGCACAGCGCCGCAGACATCTTCTTGAGCGCCGAGAGAATCTGGTCCCGGTCATCGCCCGGATTGGCCACGCACACGGCGTCGTCTCCGGCACGCAGGTCTTCGATGGTCTCCGTCAGACGCTCGAGCGGCCCGAAGTTCTTGTTGCGCACATCCCCCTCGAGCAGGGCAAAGACGAGCGCGCACAGAGCCTCGTCCTCCAGCACGAGATTGTCATCCCCCGAGGCAAGCACATCCCTGGCCTCGAGCAGCGCCTTGTTCGTCGCACTGGCACGCGCGCGTTCGGACGGCTTGTATGGCCGCCATGGGTCACCATCCGCACCGAGTCCCAACGCGACCAGCGGCGCGAGCTCGCCTCGCTCGCACATCGGCTCGCACTTGCCCGCCTTGCCCTTCAGACGGTCGTCATTGAGCAGGGCATCCACGACCAGCAGCAACAGCTCGCCCGCACGCTCAGCCCGGTCCCGACCTTCCGCGCGCAGCCACTGATAATATCCGCGCTTCACGGCTATGCGAAACGCCCGCGCGCACTCGTCGCGCAGGTAGTCGAGCAGCAGGCAGCTCTCGCGTCGCCCCTGCTTGTAGTCCCTATAGCCCTCCCACAGATACCAAAGAATCTCTTCGCGCAGGTCAGGCACGTCGCATCATCCTCTGCAAGACGAGCTCATCCATGCGGTATTTCGCCTCGTCCAAAGAGCCGAACGTCTGGAAGAACAAGTCGTCATCGGCCGAACGCGAGACGCCCCGCTCTCCCAGCAGCGTCTCCAAAGCCCCATCGGCAAGGCCGCCAAACCCCTCGGCAACCCATACGTGCTGCTCGTTGCTGAACCCCTCATGCGCCCCCTGCGGTAGATTCGGCCCAAAGAAGCCCTCACGCACGATGCGATACTGCGCAAAGAGCTCGTCCATGCCGCCGACCTCCGCTGCCCACGTTCGGGCATTCTCGCCAAACGTCGAAAGTCGGCCATAATACCATTCGTCCATCTCCGCGAGGTCGTCGCCGTGCTCGTCCCGGTACCGCGCCTCATCCAACAGCCATTCCATCGCGCCGCGTACGAAGCTCACGCGCTCCTCGTGAGTTGCCGCCAGCCACTCCTCCGGCCGCCACAAGACATTCGACGCATCTTCCAGCGTCGTGAAGCCAAAGTCACTGATGATGTCCCTCAGCGCCTCCTCGTCGCACGAGTCGAGACCGGCGCGCACCGCCTCGTAGCGCTCAACGTCGCGCATGGCCAGCCACGTCGCGCGGTCCACGTTGGTCAGGGTGCGCAGGTACTCCTCCTCGCCGACGTGGCGCGAAATCCTTCGACCCTCCTCAAACTCCTCGCGCATCTTGCGAACGCGCTCCGAAGAGCGGACGGCCTCCAGGAACTCGGTCGAGTCGAGCGCCGTCGGCAGCTCTCCCTGCGTGGCCACCCACAGCGCGTCCATCTTGCAAAACAGGTCGTTGTCGTGAGGCTCGAGAAACAGCTCGATTCCCCACGCCTCTTCCACATACAGCTCCGAGAACACGAGGTCCTCCCGCGAGAGCCGGTCACCCACCTCGCGTTCCACGCCCAAAAACGTTGGCGTCGTACCTAACGGTTTGCTCGGGCGCGCGGCACTCTCGGCCAATGCCGCCGTCAAACGCAGCGTACGGCGCAGGTCACCGACCGTCGCCTTCCCATACGCCGGACACAGGTCCACCGCCAACGCGCAATAGAAGATTGCCCTCGTGAGCGCACGCTCATCCTCCCCCATCGACGTGGGAAGCGCACGCAGGTCGGCGCTCACAATGTCGTCGAGGGTCTGCAGGCCCCCCCGCCACCGAAGGCCACGACCCACCGACCTCCGCCACCCGCTCGCTCGCCGCCAAGTCCCATGAGCCATACGCGAGGTATGCCTTCTGCAGGTCGTCCGCATAGTCCGTGAGCTCATCCGCAACGCGACCGAGCACCTCGGGCGAGGAGCCACCCACCAGATCGAGAAGCCGCACGTCGTCGCAAAGCATCGTCTGGCGAATCTGCTCCAGCCTCAGCAGAAGCCGCAAACGCCGCGCGTGTTGGTAGTTGTAGTTCGCCGTCGTATGCCGCATGATTCCATCCAACCAAAGGTGTCCTTGTCCCCCATGCAGTATAGGGGTATGCCCCGGTGACGAGCCCTAAGATGTGCCGAACGCTCGCATCACCGCGCGTCGGTCCAGCGCGGATGGCCGGTGACGTCGTACTTACGCACCCTCTCTGCCTTGCGGCCGCGCACGAAGAGCCAGGCCTCGTCGAGCGGCGTGGCTCGCAGCGAGTCGGGCGTCCTTGCCGCGAGCGGCGCGTAGCACGCGGTCGTGGTGTTGTCCGCGAACGCCAGCACGAGCTGGTTGCAGTTCATGCCGGTCGACCATGAGTCATTGGAGAGGGTGCGGCCCTCGGTAAGAATGGACTCGGATTGGTATGCGGTGCGGTCGATGCTCATGCTGTTTCCTTTCGACGGGCCGGGCATTCAGGCGTTCTACAGGGTGATTCTGCGGGGTGGAGCCGGACGGAACTAGATAGGCGAGTTCTCGTCAAGCTCTTCGCAATAGTCGTAATCGTCGAGATCCTCCCACGACCCGTAGGACCCCAAGTCAGCGACGAAGAAGACGGGACCCTCCGGTTCGGGTAGGCCGGCGTACTCATGGAACAGGTAGAGCAGCTCCACTGCGTACGCGTTCTTCTTCATCAGCAGCAATCGAGCTCGGAGCGTCTCCACGTCGAGCGTGGTGGCCATATGCCAGAGGTTGGTCGAGAGGAACTCCATGTCGCGGAGGTCCAACTCGCTCAGTGACGCCACTGACTCCGCGTCCTTTTGTTCCCGTCGTGCGGTCGCAAGACCTACGAGAGGGTTTTGCACGACCGTGACGTCCTTCAGGAGTTTGTTGAGGTGCATCGTGAGAATCCCAACTAGCCGCAAATCAGTGCTCCTCTCGGTGGTCGGGTTGTGTGCAATGCTCGTGGTCAGGAAGTGCTTGCACTTGATGAGCTCCTGCACCGTCTTCCACGGCCAATGCATTTCGTCGAACGGATTCTTGGCCATGACACGCTTGAGGAGCTCCTCGGGAGTGAGAGTAGCGCTCCCATCCCACAGCTTCGATATGCGCTCGACGCGCGCGCTCTCTCTTTCGTAGTCCTTGTCGGACATCATCCCCATCCGCGAACTGGGCACCCAGCAGCGGCTCTCGTCCATGGAGGCCCTAAGCTCCTCGTTGAAGACGGTCGCGACGTCGATGAGCTGCGCATCCGCGGGGAACGACCGCAGGATGCTCACGAGCTTGTCCCTTGGGTCGCGATTGCATGAGTCGTGCAAGCTGACTCCCATCGTCGTTGCCTTACAGTTGGTCGATCACGCGGTCGGCAAGGCCCCAGGCCACGGCTTCCGACGCCTCGAAGTACGTGTCGTGCTTCGTGACCGCGAGGACCTCCTCCACGGAGTGGCCCGTGTGGCGCGAGAGCACCTCGGCCGTGATCTGTCGCGTCCGCAGGAGGTTGTCCGCGATCGTCTTGAGCTCGAGGGCGGAACCACCCGCGTTGCCGATGAGCGGGTCGTGGATCATCAGGCTGGCGTGCGGCAGCATCTCGCGCTCGTCTCCCGCCACGAAGAGGAGCGCGGCCATGGATGCGGCCATGCCCAGGCACACCGTTCGCACCGGGCAGGGGATGGCCTGCATCACGTCGTAGATGGCCAGCCCGCTTTGCACCTCGCCGCCCGGGCTGTTGAAGTACATGGTGATGCGCTCGCGCGGGTCGTCCTTGCTCAGGTAGCGAAGCTGCTGGCAGAGCGAGTAGGTCATGTCGTCGTCGATGACACCCACGCACTCCACCTCGCGGTTGGCGAGCATCTCGTCGCAGATGTCGATCAGCTCGAGCCCCCGCGAACTCTCGCGGATGATGTGGGGCGTGGGGTAGGTGTAGAGCTTGCTCATACGGCTTCCCTTCTCTTCGCCTGCGCGGCCGCCGGACGCCGTCGCGCGAGAATGACTATATCAGCGGGTCGAAACTACTTCGCAACTGTTGCGTGGAGCTGATCGCGAGCATGCGCGCTCGTGCCACTGCCCAGTCCCGACGCGCTCGCCAGACGATCGATGGCGAGGTGAGGGAGGCCGCCGATGGCAGCGGCAAATCCCAGATATCCTTAGCCGTGCGTGGTGATTCCAAGTCGAATCGGGCTGGAATCGCTTGGGCCGAAACCTCGTCGGCGCGTCGCACGATAGTGTTTTACCCGCCGCGCCGGTGCGCCGCGCAACAAAAAAGCGCGCATCACCTCTGATTCTTGAGGTGATGCGCGCCTTTACCGTACCGAAAGGGAAGCGCGGCAAATCGAGCCTCCGGACGGCAGCGGAGCAGCACGGCTGTCGGACCGCAGCGGTCGGGCCGTGGCGAGTGTGTCACGGCCCGCCACAAGCCTGGCATGGACGTTGCGGTCGGCCTAGAACTCCCTGACCACCGTCGCGTCCGTCCCTATCGCAGGCGCGACCGATCCCTGTACCGAGTAGCCCCAGCGGGCTCCAACAGTGACCACCCTACCTAGGTACGGAGCGAAGTACGGAGAGCTGGGCGACCCATCCCTCACGAGACCCAGAACATTCGTCGGGTCAGAATAGGTGGAGTATCGCACGGCCGAGGGCACTACGAGCACGTACTGATCATTGCCGGGCCTCGAGGTAACCGCGTCGTAGTAGCCGGGAGAATGCCTTATCTCAATCGTGCCGGTGAACTCCTTGTACTCACGCTTGCCAAGATTGAGGGAGGTGGGGTTGGCGGCATACGCGGAGGCCAAGGGGTTCACGTACTTCTTGAACTTCGCATCCGTGGCACAGCTGGCACCCTTGTAGGTGGCCGCCGGGGCATTGAAGCCCTTGGGCTTCAGCACGACTTGGATGGCCTCCAGGCGGTAGGAGTAGCCCTCCGTGCCGGACTTCTGGCCGTTCTTCGCCCAACCCATCCACCCGAAGTTCTGCGCGTGGACGCGGTACCAGACGTCGTACTTCTTGGCCATCGTGCCGGTGAGCTTAATCTGGATGGCCTCGAGCCTCTTGCTCTGGCGGGTGGTACCAGACAAGGCGCCGTTCTTCCTCCAGCCCTGCCAGCCAATCCCCTGGATGTGGGTGCGATACTCGATGCTGCCCGATACGGGGAATCCCTTGCCGAGCTTGATTCGAATCGCCTCAAGGCGCCTCGACTCACCCGACGTGCCGGCGATGACGCCGTTCTTGCGTGCGCTCTGGTCGCCGATGCCCTGAACGTGTACACCGTAGGAGACGGCCGGCGCGACGATGCGGAACGTCACCCTCTTGGTTCCGTAGAAGCTCCCTTTGCCCTTCACGATAATCGTTGCCGTGCCGGCCTTCTTGTTGCTCTCGTAGCTGAGCGTGTAGTCGCGATCCAGCTCGAGGGTTGTGCCTCCGTATGTCACCTTCGGCTTGGGTTTGATGAGCTTGCCGGTGTAGGCCCTATCCGCCACCTTCGCAACCTTGGCTTTGGCGATGCTCGTCCTCGACGCCTGGGCTTCGAGGCCTTCGGACTGCGCGGTGAGTCCCCCAGTCGCGGCATCCCTGCCATCGGACTCGGGGGCCGCGTTGTCGAACGCCTCCACGGCCTCGGCCTTGACGGGTGCCTCTTCGTCGACGGCCACGACATCTGCGCCGGCGCTCTCATCGTTGGCAACACCGGCGTCGTCCACGCCCTCGCCCGTGTCCTCACCAATGGCGATGGTCACGACGTCTGTGTCGGCGCTCTCATCGTCAGAGGTGTCCACGCCCGCGATGCCCGCATCGGTCCCAGCGAGCGCGCTCTCCTCCACGACCGTGGCTTCATCCCCTGCGGGTTCCTCCTCGACTGCCAGCGCGGGAGCACCGCCCAGCGCCATCACAACGCTCAGCCCCGCCGCGACGGCCACCCGCCACATCCCGATGCTTCTCTTCATGTCCTTCCTCCTTTGCTCCAGCCTGAGCGTCTACGTTTCAGGCCACCTTCAACAACGATGTTGTTAATATACAACAACCCGGAGCAAAGCTTAGAACCTTTCCTTGCCAATCTGCAAGAAACTTAGGGATGCCATGGCACATTGCGCCCGCATGCTGCTGGAGGACGAAGGCACCAACCGTCGAAGGCGCAAACCGCAGCTACATCTCGACAAGGGCGACGGCCCAAGCGGCGATGCCCTCCTTGCGGCCCACGAAGCCCAGATGCTCGGTAGTCGTGGCCTTCACGCCCACGTTGTCGACCGATACGCCCAGCGCGTGGGCGAGGTTCTCGCGCATCTGCTCGCGATACGGCGCCAGCTTGGGCGCTTGCGCCGCCACCGTGCTGTCCACGTCAAGAATCTCGAAGCCGTGCGAACGTGCGAGCTCAGCCACACGCGAGAGGAGCACCAACGAGTCCGCGCCCTCGTAGGCCGGGTCGTCATCCGGGAAGAGCTTGCCGATGTCGCCCAGTCGCGTCGCGCCAAGCACGGCATCGGCCACGGCATGCGCCAGCACGTCGGCATCGGAGTGGCCGAGAAGCCCGCGCTCGCTCGGCACGTCAACGCCGCCCAGAATGCACTTCCTCCCCTCGGCGAACTGATGCACGTCGTATCCATGTCCTATTCGCAGCATGTCTGCTCCTCTCGCGCCACAAAGGGGACAGTCCCCTTTGTGTTACCTATGCGATGCCGAGACGGGCAGCAAGCATCGCCTCAGCCATGGCCAGGTCCTCGGGCAGCGTCACCTTGAGATTATCGCGCGACGTCTCCACCAGAGCCACACGCTCACCTCGGCGCTCACAAAGGCTCGCATCATCGGTGCCTGCATAACCCTCAAGCAGCGCAGCCTCATGCGCGGCCAGAATCCTCTCACGCCAGAACACCTGCGGAGTCTGCGCCGCCCACAGTAGGTCGCGGTCAGCCGTGGAGGCTATCGTGCCGTTACCGTCAGACAGCTTGATCGTATCGGTGACGCGCGTGGCACAGATGGCACCTACGACTCCCGCGCTTTCACGCACGGTCGCGATGCAGCGCTCGATGTGCTCTTGCTCGATAAGTGGCCGCGCTCCGTCGTGAATCGCCACAATCGGGCACTCCTCCGGTGCCGCCATCAGACCTGAGAGCACCGAATCCTGCCGCGTGGCACCTCCGGCCGCAAGCACCACCTCATGTCGCAGCTCGAGCCGGTCTAGGACGTCGTGCCGCATTTCTGCCACACGCGCGGGCGGGCACACCACCACGAGCGCAGCTACACTCGGGGCCGCATCAAACGCCAAGATAGACCAAGCCGCCAAGGGAAGCCCAGCCAGTTCCACGAACTGCTTACCACGCGGGTCGCCAAAGCGCTCGCCTGAGCCAGCAGCCACAATAATTGCACAGGTATCGGCACCGCTCGTCGCCTCGCCTACACGCTCCGCACGCGGGCATACGCAGGTCTCGCTCATGCGTGCTTGCCCCACATGCGATAGAGGCTATCGGCCAGAATCGACGGATTCCGCACACCCGTTTCTTCCAAGCGCTCGGGATTCTCGTCAATGACGTCGATGAGGTCTTGAAGCGACCCGTATTCGTCCACGATCTTGTCCGCCATGCCTTCACGCACAACGCTGACGTTGGAAAGCGTGCGCAGACCCAAGGGCGTCATGACCGTATCCTCGCTGATATCGTCATATCCGAGCAGCCGTGCGATATTCGCCGACTTGTGTACCTGCGAGTTTGCCGTGTCATCAAGAGCGCGACGTATGGAGGCGGCATTCTCCTCTGAGCTGTCGGATGCGTAGTCGCGAATCATGAGGGTGTATTCGTCATCGAGGTCACCGAGGAATTCTTCCTGCTGCATCTGCACGGTGCGTCCCTCGCTACCCAGCTGCAAGATGATCTGCCCCAAGTCTTCACCCGCCGTTGTAAGCACCTCAAAGAGGTAAAAAATCTCGGTGAGGTCGGCCAATGTCACCTGGTTCTCGAGCTCCAAGGTCGTGAGACGGCGCAGCCGCATGTCGAGCGTCTGGCGCGTGGACTGCATGGCTACCACGAGCTGGTTGACCGAACCCATGAGTTCCTGGACGGTCTTGAGCTGGATTCCCTTGCCATCCACGAAGATATGGATGACCTGGCGACGTTCCGAGACCGATATCACAAGCGCATCCGTAAGCAAGCTCATGCGCGCTGCCGTACGATGGCGCATGCCCGTTTCGCCCGTCGGAAGTGCGGGATCGGGATTGAGGTGATAGTTTGCCCGCAGAATCTGATTGAGCCGCCCGTCCACCACGATGGCGCCGTCCATCTTTGACAGCTCAAAGAGACGATTCGCGGTGAAGGAGATGTTAAGCGGAAAACCGTCGTTGCCCGCCTTGATTACCTTGTCCTCGTCGCCCACACAAATCAGGGCACCCATGTGACCCGCGATAATCATGTCGAGGGCATGGCGCAGTGCGGTCCCCGGTGCCGTCAAGCGAATGGCCTCGTCGATGCGGTGCTCTGCCTCGTCTTTGTTGCGTCTGCTCTGCATAGCCTCGGTTCGCCTCCCCCGTACTCAACGAATTGTGGTGTTAGTATACGCGAGAATCGGTAAACGGTTGCGCACAAATGTCACGCAGGCGTGTGCAGGGTACTGGGGGGACAGTCCCCCGGGTACCCGGGGGACTGTCCCCCCAGTACCCCCGCAATGTCGTTACTGCACCGTAGCGCCATCGGGCGCCGGGAGACGCGCACCGCTCCAGCGGTTACGCGCCTGAGGCTGTTCCATGTGCTCGCGCTTGTCGGGTGCCTCGATCTCGCCCACACCCTTCGAGAAGCAGAGCGTCTCGCCGTCCTCAGCAACGTCCACGCGGATGATGTCGCCGGACTGCCACTTGCCTTGAAGCATCTCCTCGGCGAGCGGGTCCTCAATGAGGGTCTGAATCGCGCGACGCAGGGGACGGGCGCCGTAAATCTTGTCCGTACCACGCTGCGCCACGAAGTCGCGCGCCGTGTCGGTAAGCTCGATGGACATGCCCTGTCCATACAGACGACGGCGCAGGTCGGTGACCATGAGGTCCACGATGCCGCGCAGCTGCTCGCCCGTGAGCGACTTGAAGACAACGACCTCGTCCACACGGTTCAGGAACTCCGGACGGAAGAGCTTCTTTAGCTCGCTCATCACGCGCGAGTTGATCTCCGCATCGGAGAGCCCACCTGAGGAGCCACCGAAGCCCATCGTTGTGGTATGCGCGATGTCGCGCGCACCGATGTTTGACGTCATGATGACGACGGTGTTCGAGAAGTCTACCGTACGGCCTTGGCCGTCGGTCAGGCGTCCCTCGTCCAGAATCTGCAGCAGGATGTTGAAGACATCCGGATGCGCCTTCTCGATCTCGTCAAAGAGAACCACCGAGTAGGGACGCCGCCGCACAGCCTTCGTGAGCTCGCCGCCCTCGTCGTAGCCGACGTATCCCGGAGGTGCGCCGACAAGCTTGCTCACGGCATGTTTCTCCATGAACTCGCTCATGTCAAAGCTGATGAGCGCGTCCTCACTGCCAAAGAGGAACTCCGCCAGCGCCTTGGCGAGCTCGGTCTTGCCCACGCCCGAAGGCCCGAGGAAGATGAACGAGCCTCCAGGACGACGCGGGTCCTTGAGCGGAGAGCGGCTACGACGAATCGCGCGACTCACGCCGTTCACGGCCTCTTCTTGACCGATGACGCGCTGATGCAGCACCTCTTCGCAGCGTAACAGCTTGCTGGCCTCCCCCTCGGTGAGGTTGCTTACGGGCACGCCCGAGATGAAGGACACGACATCCGCGATGTCATCAGCCGTGACAACCACGACGTTGGCATCCATCTCCGCACGCCACGCCTTCTCAAGCTCTGCCTTTCGCTCGTTGAGCTCGCGCTCCTCGTCGCGCAGACGGGCTGCCTCTTCGAACTCCTGAGCAGAAGCAGCGTCAGCCTTTGCCTGGCGCACCCGCGCCAGCTCCTCGTCTACCGCCGCAAGCTCAGGCGGCAAGGCCATCTTGTGCACGCGCGTACGCGCGCCGGCCTCGTCAAGCAAATCGATGGCCTTGTCAGGCAGGAAGCGGTCCTGCACGTAGCGGTTAGAGAGGGTGACGGCGGCTGCTACGGCCTCGTCGGTGTAGCGCACGTGATGATGCTCCTCGTAGGCACTTTGCAGGCCTTTGAGTATCAGCAGGGTATCCTCGGGGCTGGGTTCGCCGATATTCACCGGCTGGAAGCGACGTTCAAGCGCAGAGTCCTTCTCAATGTGCTTACGGTATTCGTCGGCCGTCGTGGCACCGATGACCTGGATTTCGCCACGGGACAGCGGTGGCTTGAGGATGCTCGCCGCGTCGATAGAGCCCTCGGCCGAGCCTGCACCCATGATGGTATGCATCTCGTCGATGAAGAGAATCGCGCTCTTTGACTCCATGACCTCGGCGATGACCTTCTTTAGTCGCTCCTCGAACTCGCCGCGATACTTCGAGCCCGCAACAAGCCCGGCCACGTCAAGCGTCCAAATCTGCTTGTCACGCAGGATATCAGGCACGTTGCCGCCCGCGATGAGTTGTGCCAGACCCTCGACTACCGCCGTCTTGCCCACGCCGGGATCACCGAGGATGAGAGGGTTGTTCTTTTGGCGACGCGCCATGACCTGCATCACACGCTCCACCTCGCGATCGCGTCCGATAACAGGGTCGAGGGCACCATCGGAAGCAAGCTTCGTGAGATTGCGACCGAAGCGCTCGAGCAGCGAACCGTCCTCGTTCTGCGCATTATGTCCGCCAAAGAACGGGTTGCTCGCACTGCGCACATCGCCCACACCTGCCGCTTGACGCGGAGCACGCGTCTCCTGGCTTCCTTGGTTGGAGGAGATGAGCTCGTCCACCGAGTTGCGAACAGCATCGCCCGAGACGCCCATACGGCCAAGCGTCTCCATAGCACGACCGTTGCCCTCGCTCACGATGCCAAGGAGCAGGTGCTCGGTAGCGATGTAGGTCTGCCCGTGATTCATCATCTCGCGATAGGAACCCTCAAGCACGCGCTTGGCACGCGGCGTG
>CACXDP010000384.1 GCA_902766445.1 uncultured Coriobacteriaceae bacterium | reverse complement strand
TCGGGCAACGAAGGTGTTGACCGCAATCGTCACCACGCCCACCATAGTGAGCAAGATGCTGTAGTTCAGCATGATGACAAGGTAGAGCACGAGCATAGCAGAGTTGATGAGAACAGGCGCCAGCTGCCCTACCAACTGATAGGCGATGCTTTCGTTTGACTGCTGTCGCTGCTGCAAATCACCCACTGTCCGCTGCGCGTAGAAGCCTACGGGCAGGTGCAGGAGATGGCGCATGAAGCGCGAAGATGACACCACTGCAATCTTTCCCTGGATGCGCATGAGCTCAACAGCGTCTAGCACGCCCACCACACACGCCACAATAGCAAGGAATATGATCATCATTGCAAGCGGCCAAAGCAGCTCCTTGTTGCCCGCTCTAAGGATCTGGTCGAGAAAGACTCGGGAGTTAGACGAAGAGATAATGGTGAGGACGGACGTGAGTGCCGCCGTTATCATCACGAAAGCGATTGGCGAACCCAACCCCTTGAGCCGTCTACGAACGAATTCCCCTACGTCAGGCTTCTTGCCGCCCTCCTCGAATGCATCCGTCTTCTCAAAGATTAGTGTCACGCCCGTGAACGAGGATTCGAAGTCATCCATGGTAACGCGAATCTCGCCACGCGCAGGGTCATTGAGATAGGCGTATTTGCCATGAAAGCCATCGAGGACCACGAAGTGGTTGAAGTTCCAAAAAAGGATGCAGGGAAACTTGGCCTTCCCCTTCTGCAGGGCCTTGGCGCTGTAGACATAACCCTTCGCGGAAAGGCCGTAACGGCGTGCCGCGGCCAGTATGTTGGCTGCCTTGGAGCCATCACGCGACACTCCACAGTCGACTCGCGTCTGCTCGAGGGGTACCCATTTACCGTAATAGGCAAGAATCATTGCGAGGCAGGCGGCACCACACTCAAGTGTTTCCATCTGCATCACTTGGGGAACCTTGACGACTCCTCGCGGCATTCGCTATCCCTTCGCGCCAAAGGCCATGTCGAAGGGTGTGACCTTCTCGGCCGTGATGCTCGTCGACAGGGGCACACCTTCCGGGAGGCTGCCAATGTCATCGCCCTCGAAGAGGACCTCAAAAACCCAGTCCTCGCCGTTGGTTAGCGTAGAGACGAGGTAGTCACTCCCCACGATTGCCTTCACCTCATCGGGCGAGAGCGGTATGACAGAGACAGACGCCACACGCACCTGCACGTCGCCCATACGCGCAACGTCCCCCACCTTCGTGTGGGGCCCGTCGTCGGACGAGAGGAAGCAGTACAGATGATCGTCAATCCGCACACCCGTGCTATTGACGTTCACATTTACCGTACCAAACAGGCCCCAGACTATAAGGCCGCCGACGAGAAGCACACATGCAACGAGCAGTATCCATGCGCTCGGGCGCGCCACACGCACGTAGCGATCAAGGTCATCGGGATTGTGCAGCCGCTCCGTGGCCTGCCTGTTGAATATCGGTCTGCCCTCAGCCATTGTACCCTCCAGCGCAATTATTGCTTGATTGTACCCCAACTAATGGATGGGTAAATCGAGGGAAGTACCCTACATCTTGACAAAAATAACAGGTCAACTAAAATCATTAGTTGACCTGCTAAAATTCTGGTGCGCCGTGAGGGATTCGAACCCCCGACCTCATGATTCGTAGTCAAATACCTTGGTATCCAAGGACAATTGCGCTCAGCTGTCCGTTGGCCTGTGTCCTGATGCTTCCTGGATACCATGTCAACCAGGTGCCTGTATCTTCGGATGACATGCGGTTTCCAGTCTCATTTTTCGGCACCAATGGGACTGAAAAATGAGACTGGAAACCGCATGTCATGAATTATGCGACGACCCATCTGCCGCCTTTCGTCGGCCCTTCGTGAGCCAGCCTTCCCGATGCCCTGAGCTCGGCAACATCCCTGCTGATGGTTGACCTAGCGACGCCAAGAAAGATACTCGCGTCTACCATCGTGGAGGTGGGATGTTCCGAGAAGAAGCCTAGCAACCGCTCTCTCCGCTCGGAAGCCATCCTCGCCTTCTCGCCCGTTGTCGGCATGCGGGCGGCGTCTAAGCTCCTCGCGTACAGCGCGGGCTCCTGGACGACGAGGTCAAGGCGCTTGACGCGGAGATTGCGAAGCTGCTCGACCCCGGGGTCGGGGCCATACTGCAGTCCGTGCCCGGCATAGGGCCGGTGTGCGCGGCCCAGATCGCCGCCGAGGTCGGGGACCCGGACCGCTTCGAGTCGCCCAAGCAGCTCTTCGCCTTCGCC
>CACXDP010000383.1 GCA_902766445.1 uncultured Coriobacteriaceae bacterium | reverse complement strand
TTCACCTACAGCTACTACATGTCCATGACCGCCACCACGCACGACGACGGCGAGGAGATGGCCGGCAACATGAGCCTCGGCGGCAAGAACCCCTACCTCAAAGCGAGCGATTGGGGCTGGCAGATCGACCCAACCGGCTTGCGCTGGACCATCAACACCGTGGCCGAGCGCTACGACAACATGCCACAGATGATTGTGGAGAATGGCTTCGGTGCCTACGACGACGTCGTCGTGGAGGATGGCGTGGAGAAGATTCACGATCCGTACCGCTCCGATTACCTCAAGGCCCACGTAGAGACGCTGCGCGCGGCTGTCGAGGAAGATGGCGCGAACGTCATTGGCTACACTTGGTGGGGTCCTATCGACGTTGTCTCCGCGGGTACTGGAGAGCTGCGCAAGCGCTACGGCTTCATCTACGTAGACAAGCACGATGACGGCACGGGTGACTTGCACCGTGCTCGCAAGGATTCCTTCTTTGAGTACCAAAAGATTATCCGTGAGGCACGTGGCGAGTAAGGCTAGCAGTCACTTGGGTGGAACGAACTCCCCCGCAACGTGCTACAAGAACACATTGCGGGGGAGTTCGTTCTGGAATTAGAGTAATATGGTAGCTATGCTTGTGGGATATGTCGAGAGGAGCGACCATGGAGACGCGCGTGGCAGTCATCGGCATAATCGTCGAGAACCCCGATTCGGTGGAGGCGCTGAACGCGCTGCTACATGAGTACGGTGACTACGTCATCGGACGCATGGGCGTGCCCTATCGCATGCGCGGCATCAACGTGATTAGCGTTGCCGTGGACGCATCCACTGACGTCATATCTGCGCTCGCGGGCAAGGTGGGCAACTTGGACGGTGTCAGCTCAAAGACCGCCTATTCCAACCACACTTTCGAGGCGTAGCGTCTCCAGTCAGAGGGCGGGGGTGAACCGTGGGTACGTACAAGAGACCGATGCAGCGAAGCTTGCTCCTGAGTTGCATCATCTTTCTGACGCTCATGTGCCTCGTACTCTCGCTGCAGACCTACCACTCTTTCTCTGCATGCTTCTACGAGGAATACGACGAGAACCTAGCGCATACTATTACCGGCGTGGAGCATCGCATCGACGTGGACGACATGCAGGAATGCGTGCGCACAGGCGTGCCGTCCGAGAAGCACGCCGAGGTTCAAGCATTTTTCAACGAGTACGTAGACGACTACGGGCTCGACTACCTCTACCTCTCCATACCGCATGAGAACGGTACCATGGTGAGCATCGTTGCGTCGACGAGCGAGGCGGAGCGCGAGGCGGGTGACTCTGAGGACTGGCCCATGCTCTACGAGGATGACGAGAACTATACGCCAGAGAGCATAAAGCCCTACCTTGAGGCATGGGATTCGCCCGACGTCACGTACTTCGAGACGGACTCCGACTGGGGCCTCTGCTACACGGCCTGCAAGCCGCTCGTCGCGTCGGACGGTGAGACGGTCGCGCTGCTGTGCGCCGATCTCTTCATCGACTCGATGCATGACGAGATCAATCGCCACGTCGTCCAAAGCGCGCTGCTCAGCTGCGCCATAGGCGTCTCCTTCGTTATCCTGCTCATGTTCTGGCTCCGCCACGACGTGACTCTACCCATCCGCAAGCTCGAGAGGAGCGCGCGAAACTTCGCAAAAAGGAGCCACAAGCGTCGAGATCCCTCGATGCTCCTCTTTGACGATCCCCACATCAATACGCAGAACGAGATTGAGTCGCTGAGTGATGCCATCTTGCAGATGTCTAAAGACATGCAGGCATACGTCGCCGACATCATTCAGGCAGAGACGCGTGCTCGCAGCGCACAAGAGGAGGCTGAGGGCATGTCGCGCATTGCCTTCGAGGACTCGCTGACGCATGTGAGGAGCAAGGCGGCATATACGCGCGCCGTCGAGCTGATCAAGGAAGACATCGATGCCGGGCGAGCGGAGTTCGCTGTCATCATGGTTGACCTCAACAACCTCAAGTATGTGAACGACACCTTTGGTCACGAGAGCGGCGACAAGTACATCGTGGGAGGGTGCGGCATTATCAGCGAGGTGCTTGACGGCGTGCCGGTGTATCGTACGGGTGGTGACGAGTTTGTGGCCGTGTTGCAGGGTGAGCACTATGGACGATGCGTCGCCCTGCTCAAGGACCTACAGGCGCGCTTTGCGGTATCGCAAGACGATGCGAGCGTCGAGCCGTGGGAGCGGTACTCGGCGGCGTGTGGCATGGCGAAGTATCGGCGTGGCGAGAGCTACGAGGATGTGTTTGCCCGTGCGGACCATACGATGTATCGCAACAAGTCAAAGATGAAAAGGCGAGCGTCACGGACCTAGAGCATTCTCTGGCGGCGGTTGATCGCTGTGCTACCATAGGCACGGACGGTACTTTACGAAGGAGGTTCGCGATGCAGAAGGCTCGAACGTACCAGTGCCCTAACTGCGGTGGTGTCATGGAGTTCGACCCCATCACCGGCAGGGTCAGGTGTAGCTTCTGCGAAAGCGAGTTCGACGAGGGGGAGGTTGCCGCCGAGATTCCCTTAGGCGACGTGCCCTCGGCACAAGGCGAAACGAGCCACGCAAAGACGGTCGAGGACTTCCTCGAGCGTGCCCCGTGGGAGGTGACGGCTGATGGTACCGTCAACGCGGTCGTCTACAGCTGCCCATCGTGCGCAGCCGAGGTCGCTGCCGACCAGAGCGTCGTCTCTACCACTTGTCCCTATTGCGGGAACAACATGCTTGTGTCTGGCACGGCAAGCAAGGAGAACGTCCCGCAGTGGGTGCTACCCTTCTCGGTAAGCAAAGAACAGGCAGAACAGCGTATGCGCCAGCATTTCGAGCATAAGTGGTACCTCTCGCGGGCGTTCGATGCCTCACTTGAGCATATGCAGGGCATGTACATTCCCTATCACCTATACAACCTGCGCGTCTGGGGTCACGCCGATTATATCGGTTACGAGACAGAGACGCGCACGGACTCCGAAGGTAACTCCCATACGGAGCATTACTACTACGCAATCAAGCGCAAGGGCCATGCGGCGTTTGCGAGAATTCCCGTCGATGGCTCGTCAAAGATGCCCGATGGGCACATGGACGCAATTTCGCCCTTTGACTTTGGCAAGTTGCGCGACTTTCAGGCGAGTTATGCAGCAGGTTACCTCATGGAGGTAGCCGACGAAGACGCTCAGACTTGTTTGCCTCGTGCGGAAGGTCGAGCTCGAAGGTCGTTCGAGGACGACCTCAAGGCCGATGCCGCCAGAGAGCGTGGGGTAGACGGAATCGAAGAGGTCACGAGAAACGAAACCCAGGTCGCCGTCGAAGGTATTGAGTCGGCCGTGTTGCCCGTCTGGATGATGCACTGTGCCTGGGAGGGAAAGCAGATGCTCTTTGCCGTCAACGGCGAGACGGGCAAGTGCGTGGGTGACCTGCCCGTTGAGGGCAAGCGACGCGCCGCCACGGTGGTGGTCACGGCGCTTGTGTTCGCGGTGCTTGCGTTTATTGTCTCCATGCTCGTTATCAATGACGATGACAGCTCGTTCGGCTTCATCGTGGGGGCAGTCATCGTCGTAGTGCTCGGCACATTCTTCGTCGACCAGCAATTCATGAGCCAGATGAGGACGGCCGTTGAGGCGACGAACGCTTCAATGAGCTACGACAGCCAAGGTCTCGTGGTCACCGATCGCTGGCGCAGTCCCCGTCGCACGGGGTCCAAAGGCAAGGCACGTCGCTGGCTCGACGGGGTGTAATGAATGTTCTTGGCCGGATACCACTGTTAAGCAGTTTCCCCTGCAGCGGACACCAGCCTTTGAGGCGTGGCTGGATTCCTCGAGATTGACGTTGGCGTGGCAAAAGCTCCCATGCAAACGTCAAACCCGGGGAACGCCTCTTAGTCCTCCGTCACGGCATCGACGATGCGATCGATGGCACGCGCCGCCTCGGGGGTGGGGTAGAGCGGGAAGTTGTGGTTGAGGCCGCGTCCTTCCACGAGCTGGGCATGCGTGCCAGTGGCATAGATGCGATCAAAGAGGAGACGTGCATCCGGGTAGAGCAGCTCGCGCGTTCCGACGAACATCAGCACGTTGCGCAAATCGCGCACCTCTCCGTTGACGGGGCTGAATCGAGGATCATGTGGGTTTGCGCCATGTGCCCAGAGGGAGCCCGCCCTGCGCATGCCGTATACGGCGAGCAGGGGGTCGTTGGGCTCGTATTCGTCCACGCGTGGGTTTTCCAGCGTGATGTCGGCCCAAGGTGAGACGAGGATAAGGTGTGAGGGCTGTTCAAGCCCGAGGCTTCCGAGCTGTTGGGCCAGTCCGATAGCGATCGTCGCGCCTACGTCATCGCCCATGAGTGTTACGTTGCGTGCGCCATACTCCTCCGAGACCTCACGATACAGGCTCACGATCTTTTCGTAAGCCTCCTCGTGGTGGTGGACCGGCGCGAGCGGGTATTGCGGAAAGAATATCTCCGCGCGGGTGCGCCGCGCGATGGTGTCCAAGAACTTCCAGTGGTATACGCTCGGAGTCAGCAGGTACTCGCCGCCATGGAGGTAGATCACAGCTCGGTCGTTGCGGTCGCGACGATTGAGTAGGAAGGTGTGCATGCCATCTACGTCGAGCGATTCCACTGAGACCTTGAACGGCATGTGCTCAGGCACGTCGATCAGCTGCTCGTTCTCACTTGCACGCTTGAGCAAGAAGTTGTCGAAAGTCAGGGGATCTGCCAGACGCTTGCGACTGTTCGTCAGGCGGAAATACAGCTCAGATGCGCTACTGAAGTTCGAGCGGTGATATACGCCATGGGAGGCGGCGGTAAAACCGATGAAGCCCACCAGGGGCACGGCGGCGACGGCGGCGCCAGCCACGGCGAGGACCTTGTTTGCTGAGTTGAGGCGAATGTGAGGCATGAGGACCCCCTTGGTCGAGTGGTGAACCCTAAGCCTACCACACTCGACGCGGAGGTTTCGTCCCACGTCGGCCCATAACGTGCTAAAGTCTTTCCCCGCATACGTGATGGTTCGACGAGGAGGCACATATGGAAAGGACCAGAATCGCTACGCTCTTTGCTGACGCCGACACCCTTGGCGGGCAGACGCTCACCGTCGCAGGGTGGCTGCGTTCCGTGCGCGACATGGGTCAGGTGGCATTTGTCACCATCAATGACGGCAGTTGCTTCAAAGACTTGCAGGTCGTACTCAATCGCGAGGAGTTCGAGGCGTATGACGAGACCTGTGCCCTCACGTTGGGCACGGCGGTCATAGTGGAAGGTGAGCTGGTGCTGACGCCGGCAGCCAAGCAGCCCATCGAGCTGCGTGCCGCGAGCGTCGTGGTCGAGGGTACCTCGGCAGGTGACTATCCGCTGCAAAAGAAGCGTACTTCCAAGGAGTTCCTGCGTACCCAGCAGCACCTGCGCCCACGCACAAACCTCTTCCGCGCCGTCTTTCGCGTGCGCTCAGTAGCTGCCTATGCGATACATCGCTTCTTCCAAGAGCGCGGTTTCGTCTATGTGAACACGCCCATCATCACGACCTCGGATGCTGAGGGCGCAGGCGAGATGTTCCGCGTCACCACGATTGATCCAGCGAACCCTCCGCGCACGGCGTCTGGTGAGGTGGACTACGCGCAGGACTTCTTTGGCCATGCGGCGAGCCTCACCGTCTCGGGCCAGCTCCAGGGCGAGAACTTCGCGATGGCGTTTGGCGACATTTACACCTTTGGTCCCACCTTCCGTGCCGAGAACTCAAACACGCGTCGTCATGCAGCAGAGTTCTGGATGATCGAGCCCGAGATTGCCTTCGCTGACCTCGGCGATGACATGGACTTGGCCGAAGACATGCTCAAGTACGTGCTGCGCTACGTTATGGATACCTGTCCTGACGAGATGGACCTCTTTAACCGCTTCGTTGACAAGGGCCTGCGCGAGCGGCTCGAGCACGTGGCCACCTCCGACTTTGCGCGCGTCACCTACACAGAGGCCATCGACATCCTCAAGGAGGCGTCGTCGAGTGGTACGAAGTTCGACTATCCCGTGGAGTGGGGCTGTGACCTGCAGACCGAGCACGAACGCTACCTGACCGAGAAGCACTTCGGTGCTCCCGTCTTCGTTATCGACTATCCCGCCCAGATCAAGGCGTTCTACATGCGGCTCAACGAAGACGGGCGTACGGTCGCGGCTTGCGACTGCCTCGTGCCTGGTATCGGCGAGATCATCGGCGGCTCGCAGCGCGAGGAGCGTCTCGACGTCCTC
>CACXDP010000382.1 GCA_902766445.1 uncultured Coriobacteriaceae bacterium | reverse complement strand
TACAGCAGGTAGTTGATGCCCGCCAGGTCGACCTGAGGCGCATGGAACGTTCCCACCATCACGTTGCCCATCGAGAGGCTTGTTGACGCAAAGACGCCACCAAGCACCACACAGTTTTCGAGCTCCACGTCGTTGCCGTAAATGCTTCCGCCAACGTAGCAATTCTTCAGACGAATCGTCGTCGCGTTTATGTCGGCGCCAAAAAGAACACGTCCGCTCATGACAAACGCCGCAACGGTGTCCGCACTTGCAACTGCCATGCGAAACACGATCGGCTTGCTTGCGGTATTCTTCACATGCAGCTCGTTGGCCGTATACACAGCGTTTTTGAACTCTGCCGGCCCGTCATCGATTTCGAGGGCACGCGCGTACACGCCGCCTTCCACGACCACGTTCCCGCGAACGTTTATGGAGCGTTCCAGTTCGCTCGCACGCTCGGGAAGAATCCCTCCGCGCACGACGCAATCCGCAAGTCCCACAAGGGTATCGGTGCCAACTTGCACCTCTCTGAGTTTTGTCATAGGGTTTCTCCTCGTTTTTAGTCGTTGTAAACCGTGGTTGTATGTGCCTGCCGATAAAGACTCATGATCTGCTCGCACACGCGCTTGTGATACGCAACGTCCCTCTCTCCAGATTTGCTCACGGTGTATTCCTGCAAACACTGCAAAAAGTATCCGTCGAGGGCCTCCTGGTCTTTTTGGGTCGGCTGCTGCCAATGGGTTTGGTCCGAATTTGCGACCTTGGCAATAACGTGCCGCGTCACCTGGTCGTTGTCGATAAGCTTGGGCCTGTGAACGACCACCCGCTGCTGCATGTTGGCCATGTCCGTCTGAAAGGCATACACAACCGGCGCATATACATATCCCTTTTCACCTGTGTGACACATCACGTTTTGGACGGCGGAGGAATAGTCCGTTATGTAGCCACACATCCGCCCGAGCGTCTTGAGCGCGTGGGAGGCACATGCCTTCGCACGCGCGCACATGAGCTTGAGCGGTGTGATGCTTGAATCCTGCGAGTGCACAAGAGCCCTTGCCGCCGACTCCTCATAGGGACGCGCTATGACATCTTGCATCGCATGCTCGCTCAGCTGGAATGCCGAACGATCGAGCTCACGCACCCTTTGGTCGAGCTCCCGATCGAGTCCCGAAAACAGGCGCGTGTAGCGCGCCTTGATGGCATGGTAGTCGGAGTCCATTTGGGCGTGAACTTGCTCGACCTGCTGTCCTTGCTCCGCAAGCAGGCCTACGGTCGACTTCATGCTGCTCCCGAATTCGGACGCCTGCGCCGAAAGCTCGCTCGTAAGCGTTCGGTAAAAGCCCTTGATGGCAGTTTGGGAGATCTTTTTTGCCGAGCGTTGTATTTGCTCGACCTGGGCCACCTCTGCGGCCGAAAGAGCGCCCGCGACTATGCCAAGCGCACCACTGGCATCCCTCACGCTCCTGTCAAAGGGATCGGTGTCCACCACAACGCTGATGTCTATGGGCACGTTACCTTCGTAGTGGACAGTCTTCGATCCACCGTGCTCGGTTGCGGGATAATTGCAATTCACGGAGCCCGAATAGTGAACAGTGGTGGAGTAGTGCTCGGTGTAGCTCATTGGGCCCCACCTCCCTGGGCGCCCTGCGCCATCACCTGAGTGCCTCCCGCGCCACCGCCAGGAGCCAAGGCGTTTTGCTCGGACGGGAAGAATGACGCGTCAAAGAGCCCCATCATGGTTTGAGAAACGCGCTCTTCAACATTGTTCGCCTGAATCTTGTCGGCAAACGCCATGCGCACCGCCATAAGATCGTGCTGGCTCGATCCCGGTAACTTGTCTTGGCTTCGACGCACGCCGGTGGCCACTTCTGCCTGCGTTTTTGGGTCTACGGTTGCGGGAGGGATGACCTGCAGGGCAAACGTGTTGGGAACCGCCAGGTTTTCGGCAACCGTGTAAACCACGGGGACATACGAGAAGGGCGACCCAGACATGTCTCGCGACTCAAAGACCGAGCGCGTCATGTGCTCGTACCTCACGATATGACGCGCCCCTTCGCCAAACTGGGAAATAGAGCTCGTTGCCTTAGTCTTAAGACGCGCATTCGATGTCTTGAGCGCCACGCGCGCGATGTCGGAGGTCAGGTACAACGCCGAGGGAGCATCCTTGCATTGCTGCCCCACGAGGACTTCGCTCCTCCTGTGCGCAAGCGACATCGCCTCCTTGTCGAGCTCGCGCACGCGATTCTCCAAGTTGCGATCAAGGCCATCGAAGAGCTTTACGTAGCGCGCCTTAATTCGGTTGAAGTCGCCGACCATCTGACTGTGAATATGCTCGATTGCCGATGCCGTCTCTACCATGGAGCCCACCCGGCTGTTCATGGTACTCGCAAACTGAGCAATGCGCTGACTCAGGCGCGAGCGCATGAGCATGTAAAAGCCGCTGTCGATGCTCTTGCAAATCTCTTCGGACGCCTTCTCCTCGGATTTGATAACGGCGGCCTGCATCGCGGTAACCGCCACGCCCACGGCCGCGACCTCCATTGAGACGCCATCCATCTTGCGCGCCATGGGGCTGGTGTCTACCGTAAAGTTAACCTGTGCCATCGTGCTACCCCCTAGCGTGCGTTGGATTCTCTGGCCGCAATCGACTGGATTTGGCCCTCCGCCTGCATTCCAAGGTTGATGGCAAAGTCTTCGTCAAGCCGTTCCGACACATTGGGCTCGGGTGGCACATTGCCTTCCTGCGCAAGATAGGGGCTTACCGATGCCAGCCACCTTCTGCGCGGATCGAGTTCGCGCACGTTTGCGACCGCGCGTGCGTTCTCTCGCGCCTGGTAGTCGCGCAGAGACGCCTCATAGAATTCCACGTGACCAAACCGCTCGGCACATTGGTCTATGTCCTCTCGTATGCGATCCATGAACTCCATGAACTCGGCCTGCTTTTTGCGAGCCTGCGACGACCGAACTTGGAAGCCCGCAATGACCTCGGCTTGGTTTTGGGCCTCCGCCACCTCGGCATCCTCCAAGTTGCCACTTGCCTTCATCGTTTGTATCGTCGCGTTTTGCTGCTGGTAGTTGGTGTAGCTCTCCACATACTCGGCGTATGCCTCGTTCATGCGCTGGAGGAGTCCGTTTGCCTCGGTACGATTGCGCCCATAGAAGTCGTCGGTGTCGCGGTGCCATTGGTTGAGGTAGTCGGTCTTCTGGCTCTGAATGTCGCTGTAGATGCGCAGGCGCTCCAGCCGGTTCTCATGCATCAGGTTCTCTATAACGGGCATGAGCACCTCGGCGTCGACCTGGTGCATGCCAAACGGCATCGCGGTGCGTGACCCGTTGTCTGCCTGCCAGGTGTCGGAGAAGATGTCATAGCGCACGCGGGAGCTCTCCTTGAGCCTGAAGGGTACGTAGTCGTCGACCTCGTCCGAGTAGTTAAACGACGTGTTGCGAATGCGTTCTATCTCCTCTGCCTCGAGTGAGGGAGAATAGTGGTTGAATGATGCCTTGAGCACGTTTTGGAAGATCTTAGAGGTGTACCCGATAAGCTGGGTCATGCTCGCGGTTCTCGAACTCGACAGCATGTCGACGCCTTGCGCGAGCCTTCTCATCACGTCGACGAAGAAGTCGACGTCGCCGCTGCCGTCTGTGGACGACTGCTCGTTCAGGGCGCCGAGGGACGAGAACTCTTTGACTTGCTTGTGTACCTGGTCAGTCTCGAACACCGGGACTATTGGGTAGTCGCCCGTGTCGTCCGTGGCGAACTCATCGAGCATCTGATGGCGCTGACTTGCGGGCAGCACCACGGGAATGCTTACGGAGATGCGGCGGTTGTCGCTGATGAGGTAGCGAACCCTGCGCACCTCCCGGTCGATGGTTCCCATGTAGTCGTGGAGGGTGATGTCCTGGACCGATGTGGAGTAGTCTGAGGTGTCCACCGTCTCGGTGTTGTCGTTCGACTCGACGACGGGCATCTCCTGCATGTGGTCGTGTAGGCTGTCCATGGCGCTCTTGAGCTCGTCAGGGCTGTTGATGAGGGTGAGTGAGAACTCGGTGTCGGGCTCCTCTCCCGTGAGGTCGACGAGGTAGCTCTTGTCACCGGATGGAACGCGCTCTGCGACGGGCACGTATGCTACTCCCACGCGCTCGACGTGGTAGTCGCGGCGTATGTTCTCCTTCGACCTGTTGAGCCCCTCGATGGTCATCGAAAACTGCTCGGTCTTTTCGGTTGCGGCCTTCGAGGCCTTGTTCTTCCGAAATGCGTTCACGCCGCACAAGGGGATGCCCACGAGGCCGAAGAGGGGAAAGATGATGAGCGCGACCAGCGAAACAACTGCGCCGCTAGCCCACCCGACAAACTGCTTGTGAGTCTTTTCCGCCTCTGCCGCAGCCTCTTGTCGAAGGGTTTCTGTCTCGGCGATCTGTGCCTCAATGTGCGTCTCCTCTTCGACGATTCTTTCGGCCGCTTGTCGATAATAGTCAAAGAGTATCTGTGCCTGATCTTGGTAAATATCCTGTGACTCTGGGAAGACCTTTCCAGTCATGCTCACTCCTCACCATAAGAACCCAATACCGTGTGTCTCGCTAGTTCAGCAGTGCCTTCCTCTGACTAATGAGGAGCAGCGTGTCATTCGCCAGCCCTATTGCATCTTGGGTTTGCGATGGACCCATGCGGTCATCGTCAAGACGTCTGGCAAGCGATGAGATGTTGGATGCAATCTGATCCTCGAGGTCCTCTGCCCCCGTGTTCCTCACGGGCGACAGGTACCGTAGCTCCTCGTTGATCTGATTCAGGAGGGCGACGAGGTCTCTTGTGGCGTTGTCTGACGCATCGAGCCGGGATGCCTTTATGGCCAACTGGTTTGCGGAGG
>CACXDP010000381.1 GCA_902766445.1 uncultured Coriobacteriaceae bacterium | reverse complement strand
GCCAGCATCTGCTCGGGGGTGGCGAGCTTCTTCGCTTCCTCGATCTGCTCGGGGGCCATGTCCTGCGTCCTCATCGCTTTGCCTCCTCATGTCCGTGGGCCTTTGGGGAACTGCTGCCACATACTACCACACGGCCTGCGTCGATCGTTGTCGCGGAAGGCCGCTCCCATGGCGAGATCGCTTACGCCATGGGAGCGGCCTCTTAAGCTTATGCCTTCGCTAGCGAGGCATCATGCTCCCGAAGCCTTGCTGCCCAGGCTGGCCCATCTGCCCGGATCCACCGTTCTGCCACGGCTGGCCCATCTGCCCGGGTGCCATGTCGGCGCCCGAGACGCCGCTGTTATTGTTGAGCTCGAAGTCGTCGGATACATATAGATCCCCGTCGTAGTCGATGCCGGCTTCTCCGCCAACTGCGCCGCTGTTGATGTTGGCGCTGCCATCGACCAGATTGATGTTGCCGTTGGAGTCCATGCCATCCCCCTTGCTGTCGATGGACACGTCGCCGCCGGTCATGTTGATGGAGTAGCCCAGCTCTCCCTCATACGCGCCGTCCTTGTTCGCCGCGTTGATTGCGTCGTCCGACGACTTGATGTCGACGTCTCCGCCAAAGATGTTGACGACGGTGCCCTCCAGTCCCTCGGTGCTCTCGGTTACGTTGACCGTCGGGCCGTCTCCCGTCTTCTGGTCGCCCAGGGTGAGGATGTGGTCGGCGTGGATGGCGTCGTCACCCGCCGCGATGGTCACGTCGCCGCTCAGGATGGTGACGTCGTAGTTGCCGTTGATGCCGTCGTTGGCGGCGTTGATGTTGAGCGTCGTGCCGTCGATCACCAGATTGGTGTCGTCTGTGGCCTTGATGCCGTTCTTTGCATTGCCGTTGATGGTGAGCGTGCCGTCGCCCGTCATGTAGACCTGCGAACCGGCCTTTATCTTGATTGCTGCTCCGTCGAACGCATCTGCCACGGTCTCGTCGGTGGATTCCTCGTCGGCGGGGTTTTCGTTGTCTGTGAGGGTGACGTTGCCCTCGATGACAATCTGGACCTCGGCATTCTTGTTGACCGAAAGAGTTGCTCCCGTCGTGCTGGCGAGGTCGAGGTCGTTGAGCACCAGGACAACGCCGGTCGTGCCCTTCTTGACGGTGATGTTGCCGTCGGTGGCGCTGCCGGTGACCACGTACGTGCCCGACTCGTCGATCTTTACCTGACTGTCTTGGTCGGTGACGGTGTAGTGGGTCGCGTTCTCATAGTCGCCAACAAGCTCTGCGGCGGTGTTTTGCGCCTCGCTCGTCACGATCTCGCCTGACTCATCGGTGGTACCCGCTATCCCTTGTCCGGGCTGCCCGGGCTGCTGCTGGCCGGGCTGGCCGTTCTGCTGGGTTTGGCCGTTCTGCTGACCTTGCTGCTGTCCCGAAGCCTGCTGCTGGCCTTCACCTACCTGCGCGCCGCTTTGCTGAGGCATGCCCTGCGGAGCCTGCGACCAGGGGTTTTGCTGCGCGAAGAGGTCAAAGGCAAACGAGGGGCCAAACTCGCCCTGCTGGAACGAGCCGCCGTTCTGCACGAAGTTCGTGCCTTCCGGCATCCTCTGCCCGCCCGTGCGGAACATGAACGATCCGTCGTTGACTGTGATCCTGCCAGGGGCCTTACCGCCGACTTCCATGCCATTGCCCGCCGTAATGATGTTGAAGTCCCCGCCGCCGAACGTCATATCGGCGTTGTCCGCGCGGATGCCCGGCTGTGCATCACCAACGATGGTCAAGGCGCCTCTTCCCTCGAACGCCATGTTCACGTCTCCTTGGATGGTCGCCATGCAGCCATCTGCCCTGCCCGAGCTCATCACGCGATTGTTCGTGCCCTCCGGCATCGAGATCATCAGGGAGTTGCCGCTCCTCGCTCGAATCGCCGGGCCACCATTGCCATCAATCACGGCGTTTTCCAGAACGAGGGTCACGTCGCCCGCACCGGGGTCCACGTCCACCGTTCCCCTCAGGTTGCCTCTGAGGACATAGGTGCCGGGCTCGCTGATCTGCAGACGGCCTGCATCCTCGGACACACCTTGATTCGCGTCCTTGGTCGCATCCTGATTCGCTTGCATGGTGGGAGCGGTCTTGGTCGAGGAGTTGGCCGAGGCCTTGGGCGTCGTCTGCATGCCCGCCCGAATCGCCTCTTGCGCAATGCCCGTCCCCGGCCTCTGCGCGAGTGCGCTTATCGGGGCTATGCAGAGCGAGCCTGCGAGCGTAGCGGTAACGAGTGCCGATGCGATCTTTTTCATGATAGTCCTCCTTGTTGTCGGCCTTGAACCTGCAACCAACACGACGGAGCCACCTGACGCCTTTCAACTTGCCAAACCCTCCTCAATTCCTGCACAACTAGGTAGATGAACGGCGCTATCCCTTTCTTGTGCCCGCGTCGCTACGAGTACTCGGCCAGTCGCTTCTTCCGCGTAATCGTGCACGAAAATCGCTGCTGTTGACGCTATAGTGGGCATGGCTTTTCTTCATGAGCAACGATGCGGAGGTCATCATGGCGGGCAGACGGTTCGAGTTGACGGAAGACACTCTTTCCGTTATTGAGGAGATTGGCGGCCACATGCCGGGCGGCTTCTTCATCTACAAGGCCGAGGAGCCGGGGGAGCTGATCTATGCCAACAAGCCCGTGTTTGACATCTTTGGCTGCGCGAGCTTGGAAGAGTTCAAGGAGCTCACCGGCTTCACCTTTAGCGGCATGGTGCACGCCGAAGACTACGATGGCGTATACGCCTCTATCGAGCATCAGGTTCTAAGTAGCGAGGATCATTTGGACTACGCGGAGTATCGCATCACGCGCAAGGACGGGGCGATACGTTGGGTGGATGACTACGGCCATTATTGCGAGACGAAGGCCTACGGTGGCGTCTACGTGGTCTTTATCTCGGACATCACGGAGAAGCGGGAGCAGCGAGAGACGGACAAGGCGACTCATGACGCCGTCATCGCTACGCTCACCAACGCCTACAACACCGTTTGGCTGATCAGTGACGTGGTGGCGGAGACGTGCGCTCTGTATCACACGGACAAGGACGTGACGCATGCGGAGGCCATTCGCAACGCCCTGAGCCATGCTCGCTATACGGATACAAAGGCGGAGTACGTCGCGACGATGGTCGCGGAGCAGGACCGGCAGCGGATGCAGGAGCAGATTGGGCTTCCCTACATAATGAAGCAGTTCGAGACCAGAGACCAGTTCTCGGTCACCTTTCTTCGTGCCTTGAAGACGGGCGTGAAGCATTACCGGATTGATTTCGGCAAGGTGCTCATGCCCGGTGGGCGCGTCGGGGTGGTGATGGGCTTCAAGGACGTGGATGACGAGGTCCGCCAAGGGCACGCGATGAAGAAGGCGCTGGAAGACGCACGGAAGGCAGAGGAGGAATACCGTCAGGTTGCAGCCGAGCACATCACCTACGCGAAGGTGGCGCAGGCTTTGGCGGGCGACTACTTCAGCATCTACATCGTCAATCCCGACACGGACAGGTTCGTGGAGTACAGCGCGACAAAGGAGTATGACAACCTGGGCGTGGAACGGGCCGGGGAGGACTTCTTCAATGTGAGCCGAAGGAATATGGAGCGCCTGATTCACGTCGACGACAAGGAGCGCTTCCTGGGGACCTTCTACAAGGAGAAGGTCATGTCTATCCTGGAGCGCGACGGCAGCTTCACCATGAAATACCGGCTGATGACGGGGGATGCCCCGACGTGGGTCAGCATGAAGGCGACGCTTTTGGATGACGAGGACGGGCGTCACCTGATCATCGGGACAAACAAGATCGACGCCCAAATGAAGCGCGAGCTCGAGTATCAGCGACAGGTGGCGGAGGCGAGGATCGACGCGCGAAACGACTTTTTGGCCAACATGTCGCACGATATCAGGACGCCGATGAATGCTATCGTCGGATACACCAATATCGCAAAGAGCCGCCAGGACGATCCGGAGGCGGTCAGGGACGCGCTGGAAAGAATCAGCTCCTCGAGTCACTTCCTGCTGTCGCTCATCAATGACATACTGGACATCTCAAAGATCGAGAGCGGCAAGATGCAGGTCAATCCCGGTGCGTGCGACCTGGAGGAAGTACTCCGCCGTATCGAGGATATCACTGCGCTTCAGGCGAGAGACAAGTCTCTGATCATCAGCTACCGGCATGAGAGCGTCCGACACTACAAGGTGAACGCGGACGAGCTTCGCATCGAGCAGGTGCTGGTCAACATCGTGAGCAACGCCGTCAAGTACACGCCAGCGGGCAAGACGGTCGATCTGATTGCAGAGGAGGAGCCGCTCGAGGGTAACTGGCACCGCTATCGCTTCATCGTACGGGACACGGGCATCGGTATCAGCGAAGATTACCTGCCGCACATCTTTGAGAGCTTCACTCGTGAGGAAAAGACAACCGTCAACCGCATACAGGGCACTGGCTTGGGGCTGGCAATCACGGCGAGGGTCGTTGAGCTCATGGGCGGCACGATTTCCGTGAAGAGTACCGTGGGTGAGGGCTCAGAGTTCACGGTCGAGCTAGAGCTGGAATCGCTGGAGGACGAGAGCGAGGCTGAAGACGAGCGGGCCGAGGGTGGCGGATTCGACTTTACGGGGCTTCGCGTGCTGGTGGTCGAGGACAATGACATCAATGCGGAGATTGCGAGCATGGTTCTTGAGCAGTACGGAATCGAGGTGGACCGGGCGGAAAATGGTCAAGTCGGCATAGAGAAGGTGCGGGACCATCCGCAGGGGCATTACGATGCGGTGCTCATGGACATCCAGATGCCCGTCATGAACGGGTTTGCGTCGACGGAGGGAATCCGAGCCTTGGAAGGGGAGTATTACCGGACGCTGCCCATCATTGCGATGAGCGCTAGCGCCTACGACGAGGACGTCAAGCGTTGCCTGACGGTCGGGATGAACGCGCACGTTGCCAAGCCGTTCAACCCCGATGACCTACTGAAATCCCTGCGAGAGCACGTGACCACTTTCCCACAGCGGGATCGTGGTCAATTTTGACCACGATCCCGCTGTGGGAAAGTGGTCAGCACGTAACGCAAAACGAGCAAGAGGAGGGTTATAGAGTGGCAAGTGGTTAAAGGACATAGACCAGATGGTGGTAGGAGGTCCAAATGTTGTGCGAATCCATCGATAGCAGCACCCTTATTAACTGTGTTGCCTGCGAGCCACAACGGGTCTTCCCGTGGCACTATCTGGAGGCCGCTACTTCAGCCACGCTCCTCCTGCTCGTTTCTTCTCTCCCCATCGCGACCCTCGAAGTCGGTAGTTGCACGAGATCCATTAGCATGTGGCGTGCCATAAGCTTCTTGATTGACATCGCGTCCGTTGGCATCGATCCTTTTGCCGTCATCGTATTGGCGGGATTGCTCGTTATGTTACTGGCGCTGGGGATCGGGTCGATGGCTGACACAGTCTTCTCTTCCATCACGTTTGCGAATCAGGGACGCAGGATTGCCGCGAGTTGGGGCATGCTCGGATTTGGAATCGGCATGATGGCACTGAGCCAGCTTGCCGGGCTTCAACTCGTGGGTGGAGTGCTTGAGCTCGAATCCCTGCGCCTTGGCTCTGCCGTTTGGGTGAGCATTGCGGGAGGTCTTGCATGCGGTGTCATGGATCTCGTCCGCTGCGCGGTGACTAAACGGATTCCAACGACCACTTTTGTGTTTTCGAGCCGGTAAAGGTCGCGCACCAAACGCTCTTGGTGTCGGTCACGGCGCTAGCATCCAGGTAGTATCCATACATTTTGCGAATGTAGTATGAACCGTCGCCTGCCTCCTCAAAATACCAGTTCTGGCTCTGGTTTCCATCGCCAGGAAGCTGTTTGACCGCGGCTTCTTCATCCGCTCCGCTAGCGTCTAGCCAAAAGGCATCTTCCTCGGAGAAGTCGGCTAGCCGAATGTTGTTTGCGGGGATATCTGGGTTCTTCCCTACGCGGAAAACTTGCCCCGAAGAACCATCTGCCTTTTCGAGGCGAGCTTTGGCACCACTTTCATGACTGCCTTTGGATATTGAGAGCACCTTATCCTCCGATGCGGACCGAATGGAATAAGTGCCGTCCTCGATGCGCAGCATGGGTATGCCAGACACGCGCACTAGCCTCCATTTCTGCGCATCGTCGCCGTTGAACGGCCATGTGTGGACATTGCCCCCGTCGCTGTCTGATTCATACGAGCCCTCGACATCTAGGTAGTAGCCAAGAAGGTTGTGTACGTATACCCAGTCATTGCCGGCATCCTGAAAAACCCAGCGTTGATCTTTACCATTGGTGTCTTCCCACTGCTGTGCGTTGGCGGCAGTCATCAAATCGTCGCCCTCAACTTCGAGAAACTTGTCTGATGCGCATGACCGTATGGTATAGCCTGCGGTATCCTCTTCGATCCGAAAGAATTGACGGTCGAGGTCTAGTGTTTGCCAGATTTGTGCATTTGCTCCATCTTCGTTAATGTGTTCCTCGTTGATCTCCAAGACTCGGTTTCCAATCATGGATCTCAGGACATAGGTGCCCGGAGCGACGCTGATGTTTTAGAGTCTGAGAGCGGGGCTCCACTTGGCGCGTCTTCAGCTTTCGTCTTTTTGCTGGTTGTGCTGCTCTTCGCGTCTGTCTTGACGTCGGCTTTTTCGGCGGATTCCACGTCCTTCTTGTTCGATGCGCTGTCCTTTTCTTCTGCCTTGAAGTTGCTCTCCTTGGCTGATGGGGCATTCTGCTCGCTTGTTTCAGCATTGCTATCGTCGGAGGAAACGTCCTTTGACTTGGTTGAAGTGCTGTTCGATAGCGCGGGAGAGTCCCCTTCTTCGGTGGGTTTTCCGTTGGTGAAGGTACCATTGGAGAACAAGAAGACGAAAACGAATGCGAGGAGCAAGGCGATTGGGAGGGCGATCATTGCGCGAGATCGGCGCTTCGGTGTTTCTATCGCGAGTTCGATGTCGGAAGGGGCGTCATGCATCAGCGTTCTTTCGAGCGAAGGCGTTTCGCTGACCTGCATGGGCTCATCTTCGTGCTTTGCCTCATCGAAGGGCAGGTTTACGTCAAGAATTGCCAGTGACACTCCCTGCGCAATTCCCATGGCAACGTGCTGAGCGGTTGTGGCGTCAATCTGTCGCTCTTGTCGTAGCAAAAGCTCGGCGCGATCAGATGCTGTAACGAGCTCCTCAATTGAGCCCTTCTCAGCTGCGTCGGCGAAGCAATCGAGAAGGTGCGCATCGCAGTTGCGCTCTAGCGCCAAAATCTCAATTGTATCGCTACCGCAGAGATCAAGCAATCCGCCCAAGAAGCGAGAAGGCTCTCGGAGCACAGTGACTCCGCCATCCGTTACGACGTCACGTACCGCATCGACAAAGGTCATGACAAAAAGCGGTTTACCGCAGTTCGTGCAGTATCGTGCGCTTTCACTGTTGTCACACATGCAGCTATCACAAATCATGGCTCGCCTCCCCAAGCATCGGGCGCATTATGCCGAACGATTATACGATAAGGACCACGATTCGACCACGTGACCACTTTCCCACAGCGGGATCGTGGTCAATTTTGACCACGATCCCGCTGTGGGAAAGTGGTCACGTACCGTGTATACTGGAATTGCAATCACTTTGTCGGATAGGGGGGGCGGTCGTGGAAAGAAGGTCGTTCTTGCAGGGAGCATTCGGCTTCGTGGCGCTCGCGACTCTGTGCGTGGCCGGGGCTGGAGCGCGCACATCAGCTCCGGAAGGGTTCACGACACCTGAGGTCTCCTGTCCTGAGGCGGCGCGCGGGCCCGTCATGGTGGGTGGTATCGAACTGATTGCCGGGCAAGACGTGGTGCAGGCATGGCACGGCGACACGCACCTCTTTGACGTCGACGCCATCGGAGCCGAACTGGTGCGCCTGGCAGACGGAAGCCTGAGCATCGACGAACTCGCGAGCGCGACGGGAACGGAGCTGAACGCCGCAGACGTGGCCTCGTTCTTCGTCTCGCTGGGGCAAGCGGGCTACCTCGCAAACACCGTGTTCGTCAACCTTGTGGAGACGCTCGCATGAGCGCGCACTCCGCATGCGATCCCATGCCGCCCGAGCTCTTTGTCCTGCGCGACGAAAAGGGCCCCATCCTCTACGCGCCACTCGGCAGGCTCATGGCGCGCGCCAACGACGCGGCCATCGAGGCGGCGCTTGCCTACGCCCGCAACACCGGCGCATATGATGAGATGGGTCCCGATGACAAGGCCGTGGTGCGCGCCCTCGACGAGCGGGGGTTCTTCGCTTCGCGTGCGTATCCGCGTCACGAGCGGACGTTTCGTCCCGCGCAGGTGACGCTCTTTCCTACAAACAACTGCAATCTCCGGTGTAGTTACTGCTATGCCTTTGGCGGAGAGGGCGGCGGCAACGGTGAGCCTCTGACAAAGATGGACCTGCGCTGTGCCCAACGCGCGATTGACCTCGTCGCCCAGAACGCCCTTGCGCGGCGCGACGAGGGCGATGGCACGCACAACTTCCTCGTCTCCATCCATGGCAACGGCGAACCGTTCTGTGCCTATGACCTCATCCAAGAGATCGTGTGGTACGGCCAGGACGTTTCCGAGCGGCTGGACATTCCGGCGGTATTTAACGCCGCGACCAATGGCGTGCTCACGGAGGAGCAGCTCGACTTCGTGGTGGCGAACTTCAACTCCGTTAACGTCTCGTTC
>CACXDP010000380.1 GCA_902766445.1 uncultured Coriobacteriaceae bacterium | reverse complement strand
GGCCGCATTTGCCAGTGGCCCGTCGCCGAGATGGACACCCTGCGCGAGGACGAGGTCGAGTGGACCGCCGAGGCTGCCGATGGCGCTACCGGCTACATGGGCTCCTCCACCTACAACAAGTTCAGCATGGAAGGCGCCAAGGGCGTCCGTCTGAATGGCATCGGCGACATCACCGTCGACAACATCGAGGGCAAGGGTCACATTATGCTCAACGGCGATCTCGAGTTCGTGATCAACGACCACGACGCCGAGCTCGTCTTCCACAGCCATGCTGGACGCTATCGCTCCATCCGTCGTCTCCCCCTCACCGCACTCTCTGCTGGTAAGGTCGAGAGCCTGCGCATCATGGTGGACACCTCTTGCGTCGAGATCTTCGTCAATGGTGGCGAGGCCACGATGACCACCCGTTGGTTCCCGCTTGACATCAAGAATCTCGCCGTCACGAGCACGCTCAAGGGCGAGCATCACGCGTGGAACCAGCACGGCTGGGTCTTCGAAAACATCGCTTAGTCTCACGCACGTGTGGGGTGGGGCGGGTATCTGCTCCGGGACTCAGACAGCTGCGCTTCGCGCAGAACTCGCCCGGTTCAGATACCCGCCCCACCCGTGCGCAATCCCCTCCCAGCAGGAGGGGATATTTGTGCGCTTCGCGCGGTCGACGAGCGCTGAACTCGCCCGACAGACAGACCCCCGGCCCCTAGGCCAAATCCAGTTCCCCTAGTAAGGCAGGAAATCGGCGCAGAACTCGCCCGGTTCAGATACCCGCCCCACCCGTGCGCTATCCCACTTCGGTCGCACTTGCGCTTGGTTCGGGATTCTTCGGTCGGAATCTCGCTTGGTGCGGGCCACTTCGGTCGCATTTGCGCTTGGTGCGGAATCTTCGGTCGCATTTGCGCTTGGTGCGGAGATTTCGGATGGAATTCGGCTTCGTGGGGGTCTGTAGCGCGCACCAAGCCCGATTCCAGCCGACGGTCCCGCACGAAACGCAATCTTGGCCGGAGTGCCGGTTGTAATCTCGCTTGGTGCGGGTTGCTCGGTCGGTTTTGCGTTTGGTGCGGGTTGCTCGGTCGCATTTGCGCTTGGTGCGAACCCTACGGTCGGAATCTCGTTTAGTGCGGGCCACTTCGGTCGGATTTGCGCTTGGTGCGGAGATTTCGGATGAAATTCGGCTTCGTGAGGGTATGCAGCGCGCACCAAACCCGATTCCAGCCGACGATCCTGCACGAAACGCAATATCGGCCGGACGAAACCGCACGAAGCACAATCTTAACCGAACAGGCCGAGCCAAGTCGCACGAACACGCGTAGCGCTCGAGCAGGAGCCGCATCCATACGCTCGCGCACCTAGCTCGTGCTCCTTCTTGCCAAAGAAACCCGTCGCTTCAGCGAGGCGACGGGCATGATCGAGCAATGGCTCTCAGCAGGAGGGGATATTTGTGCGCTTCGCGCGGTTGATCAACACTGAACACGCCATGGGATAAGAAGCCCAGGCTTTCGTCAGACGGTTCTCGCTCGACTCTGCAGCGTGTTCCTTGGAATCGACGTTGGTGTGGCGGCATTCCTTGGAATCGACGTTGGTGTGGTTCGATTTCCCTGAGATTGACGTCGCTGTGGGTTTTTACCCTCTGATCGACGTTGGCGTGGCGGTTTTTGCCACGCCAACGCCAAACCCACGGAATCCGGCCACGCCAACGCCAAACCCGGGGATTCCGGCCTTGCGGCTACAGCGTTGGTTTAGTGGAGCTGGATTGCGAAAAGCGTGGCCTCCGCTCACAGGTTTGGAGCTAGCTCAAAGAAGTACCCGTAGCAGCTAATATCACGAAAAATGTGCGCTTGGAGGTTAATAAGCGCGGAACTCAACCGGGTTACAGCCCCTGTCATCGGCGACTCCACCCCCCGAGAGAGTGGGCACACAAACTCCCTTCGTGTGCCCGAGCAAGCTCTAGCAAGCATGCGCGACACCCGCCTGCGCCTCCTTTGCCACGAGGCTCGCCAACAAATCCGCTAGCCCGCCGCAACGGCTCCCAATGCTTGCAGAACAGGCAGCGGCATGGCGGGCCTTGCTCGTCTCCAACCTTACACGTCTGCGATGCTCAGCAAGATCCCCCGAAGCCATCATACTAAAGACTTCCCTCGTAATCTGCGCATCGTACAAAGCACGGTGAGCACGCGAACGATCGTTGGGGATACCAAGCCAATCAGCAGCTTCGCACAGTGCGACCTTCTTTCGCGGCAGTCCCATGAAGTGGGCGTACAGCGGCTGAATGTCCATCCAGCGATGCGGCAGCGCGCATTGGATTCCCTTCGCATCGAGCTCGGTCCTTATCTGCTTCCAATCGCACCCGCTCCACGTGACCATCCGCGCCCGGCAAGGCCCAATCCACGCGGCAAGCGCCCCGATAACGTCCTCCAACGGTCGAGCACACGCGATGTCACCGTTGACGATGCCGGTCAAGCTGCGTACCTGGCCGGATACACTCCGCGCCAACGTCGGCCGCACCATATGGCTGAACTCAGCCACTACGTTACCTTCTGGGTCGAGCTTTACAGCACCCACCTCGATAATCTCTTGCCGCAGACCGGTGCCGTCCTGCAGCGCCTTGGGTACTGGCGTAAACTCAAGGTCGATAACCACATTGCAGTCATATGCGCTTGTCATTTCGCTTCCTCTCCTCGCGCTTTCGTTGACGAGACAAGCATACAAGGCGCATGGGACAAGAATTACGCCAGCACATGCGCCGAGAAGGCGAAGACTGCGGGTGTGGACTCACGCTAGCTCCTCAACCCTACTGGTGATGTGCCAGTTTCCGCAAAGTGGGCAGCGATAGGGGCGTAACCCTCCTCCGGTATGAGCCGAGACACTCAGACAGCCACGAATCGCCTCCCCCTCCGTGCGATAGCGGCGCTTACGCACGCACATAACGTAGCGCACGTACTCACGTCTATGCGCTTCCTTATAGCCGGGTTGGCTGATGACCTCATCGATGCGACGCCGCCTGGCCTCCTCGCGCGCTCTGTGCTTGCGGTTTTCCTTCCACCTGCGACGTCCCTGCTTTGTATGCGCCATGATGCACCTCCGCTTGTCTTGTTTGAGACAAGCGTACGATAGGCATGGGACAATTATCGCGCCGAAAGGAGTTTCCTGTCGGCGCGAAAGACACGATGAGTATGAAATTGGCTTACACGAAAGAGTTACCGCCTACGACGTCTCCTCTTGCGCAAGAGTTCCTGTTGCCGCTTCATCTTGCGATGCCGGACCACAAAGACAATTGCCATCACAACTATAATGAGCACGACAACGCCCAGAGCAATAGGTACGAGCGGCGCGCGGAGCATGGGCACCACCCCTCCGACCTGCGTGCTCTGCACCTCAGCTTCCTTCGCCGCCTGAGCCTCTGCCCTTGCTTGTTCTTGCGCCTGCCTCTCGGCCTCCTCACGCTCCGCCTGCTGCTGCGCCTGAATGGCCTGCTCCTCATATGTCGTCAGGTTCTCGAGCATGTCGTTGCCGGTATCGGGACCAACGAGCGTACGGTACAGACCAAACACCGAGCAGTTAAGCTGCTCAGCCAATGGATCGTAGGGATCATCCGTCAGGTAGAACCACGTCCACTGCTGCGAGACATGCTTCGTGTAGGCCTCTTGCTGCGCCTCAATCGCCGTCAGACCCCCGAGCGCCTCAATCGGCTCGCGCAGGTCAAGCGTGATACGATTTTCATTATACAAGTGATAGTAGGTCTTTGGTACGTCCCAAACCCCAAACGCTTGCGCCGAGTCTGCATTGAAGCTCGCATCGGCAGAGTTGTCCACGGCACCTTGCACAGCGAGAGCAAGGAGCTTATGCCCCCCATGCCCGTATTCGCCGTTGAAATCCTGGCACACCACCACGAGAGGCTTGCAACGACGTACCTCTTTGGTAAAGAAGGCCGTCACCGCATCAAGGTCGTAAATCTGCTGCGCATATTCAAGGTCCTCGGCATAATAATCGCTGAAAGGCGCGTTGACGGGATAGTTGCGCACGCCAATGGACCATAGGCCATCGAGCTTCTCGTGCTCGCGCCGCACATCACCATCCCAATAGTTTGTCATATAGACCACCTGCGTGGAGAGTCCCCGCCCGCCGGCGTAAGTGGCAAGCACGCCGCCGAGCCACAGAATCTCGTCGTCGGCATGGGTCGAGCACACCATGAAGTCAGCCTGCGTGCAAGGTACGTCCCAGGTCTGCACGTTCGCCGGAGGCGAACCAACGCTGTAGGCGCCGAGGGTACAGGCCGTCGCACCGTTGGTAAACACGAGCTCACAGCTTGTGGCGCCGCCACCCTCAAGAGGGACGTACTCGTGAAGAAAGCCGTTCTGCCCACAAGCTTGCTGGTGGGAGACACCGGTCGCATCGGTGAAACGCAGCGTCCACGAGCCCGGTATGGCATACCACTTCAGATATAACCCGCCTATGACGCCGCCGTCCCAGGTAGACACCTTCAACGTCTCGCCCGCCGTAAAACTCGCGTACGTTTCATAGCTACCATCAAGAAGGTCGCTTGCATCTGCGCCGCTGCTACGCTCGAGGACCACTTCAATCGCAGTGGCCTCTGGGACAGACGTATCAGCAGCGATGCCTGAGCCCGTTGCCGCGACGTTGCCCGAGCCCGTGCCCGTAGTCGTTTCGCTGGATTCTAGGCCCGTCGACGTGGTGGCGCCCGTGCCCGACGTCGCACTGGTGCCCGTGACGTTGCCCGCACCTGTCGCCGCATATCCACCGTTGGCGCCCATGGTCTGAGACGTATCGTCGACATCCGCGCCAGTTGCGTATGTAGTCCCTTCGGTCATGGTCGCGTTGGTGCCGGTCGTGCCAGATCCATCCCAGTTTGTTGCAAACCCATGGGCTGGCACCAAGCTCAACGCCGCCGCCAGGGCAACCGACAAAGCCATTATTCGCGTCTTCACGCTACATCCTCCCCTTACCGGGTGATTCTCTCAAGCAATCCAATCGATAAATATTACCATAGTACCGACAAGCACGCGAAACGCTCAATCCGCCCAAGACAAACTGAAGCCCAGAAGACCTCCCTTGGTCCAATATGTACACAGGTCAGGTGTGTACACTTTTCGTCCGCAGCCCCTCGACTCAGCGCGGACGAACGATGTTCGCGAAGCATATGGAAAACCCCACAAAGAGGGCAGAAGGCACACGATCATCGAATTTATAGACAGTTGCGACGGGCTCTTCTTCGAAATAATATGCAATGACCTGCTTCTTTTGCGGGTCGCAGATCCAGTACTCGCGAACCCCGGCATCCCGATAAAGCTGGAGCTTAGAGATGTAATCCATTCCGGAGTTACTTGGCGAGGTAACCTCTGCGACGAAGTCAGGTGCGCCCTCGCATCCGCGCTCGCTGAGCTTGGAAGGATCGCACACAACTGATAAATCGGGTTCGACGAAGGTCGTTTCATCCGCAAAGAGGTTCACGGCGAAGGGGCCGGGGTAAACCTCGCATGATCCACCGTGCTCATCGATGAAGTCTCCGAGGCGCCTCCCGAGTTCGTATACGATTCTCTGGTGCGACCTACTCGGCGAGGCCAAGTCCCAGAGCTCGCCGTTGATGAGCTCGGCACGCACACCATCAGGCAAGTTCCAGTAGTCATCCGCCGTATATGAAGGCTTAAGCAAAGGCATGCGAATCCTCCTCCTACAGGATTTGTCTGTCTTCATAGTACACGAGGACAGCGGGGACGGGGTCGTTTGTCCGCGGGGACAGGGGATGTCCCTAAGAACATGTCCATAAGGGTGTATCCTTTTGTGCACATAACTGTTAACCACTCCTAACGAAGAGGAACTCCCATGAGCACCTGGACTCTCGACAACTTCGCACAGCTCATCGACCACACCAACCTCCATGCCGACGCCACGCACGCAGACATGGACGTTCTCTGCGACGAAGCGGCCCGGCACCACTTCCGCATGGTTGCCATCAACCAAGTGCAGGTGGCGTATTGTGCCGAGCGCCTCGCAGGCACCGACGTTCATGTCGGCGCGGCAATCGCCTTCCCCCTCGGACAGACCACAATCGCGGCAAAGGTCGCCGAGACGCGTGATGCCCTCGCAAACGGAGCCACCGAGATCGACTACGTCATGAACCTCACGCAGGTTCGCGAACACAATTGGAGCTACGTCGCCGACGAGATGCGCCAAATCGTGGCCGCATGCAACGAGGCAGGCGTCCCATCCAAGGTCATCTTTGAGAACTGCTACCTCAGCGACGCCGAGAAGATCGAGCTCTGCCGCATCGCGCGCGAGGTGCGCCCCACTTTCGTCAAGACCTCCACGGGCTTCGGTACGGGCGGCGCCACCGTTCACGACGTCGAGCTCATGCACGAGCACGTGGCAGGCGAGGTGCTCGTCAAGGCAGCCGGCGGCATCCGCGACGCCAAGACCTTCCTCGCGATGGTCCGCGCTGGAGCCCGGCGCATCGGCACCTCAGCTGGCGTAGCCATCATCGAGGAACTGGCACAGCGCATCCCCAGCGGAGGTTCCATCGAACTGTAACGCAGCCGGCGTTGTTTACGCGGCGGGCTCCCCATCGCGAATGAAGCGACGCAGCGCATCCACGTCGCCGTCAAACCGATAGGCCTGCATGCCCGCCCGCCGTGCGCCCACGACGTTGCGCTCGACGTCATCCACAAAGAGGCACTCTGAAGGGACGAGGCCATAGCGCTCACAAAGCAGCAGGTAGATAGCGGCATCGGGCTTGACCACATGCTCGAAGCACGACACGAGCACCCCGTCGAAGCACTCGAAGGCCGGGATGCGCTCGCAATATTTCCGGAAAGAAGGGCTGGCATTCGAGAGCAGGTACACACCGTACCCGGCCTCCTTGAGCTCGCGCACCAGCTCTCCCGTGGCGGGCATCGGTTCAAAGACCTCATGCCAGCGCAGCGCAAAGACCTCGGCCAATTCGTGCAGACGTTCGGGCAATCTAAGCTGGGCAGTCCATGCGACCGTCTCCTCGCTCACGGCACCGGCGTCCGCCCACCCCCACTCTCGCGAGTCAAAGACGGTGCGCGCAAGTAGGGCCGCATCGTCGGGATCGTCGCAGAGCGCATGAGCAATCTTTGCCGGATTCCAGTCCATGAGCACACCGCCCATGTCAAACACAACGTTTCGGATATTATCCATGTTCACTCCCAAGCTTCTTCGCGTCCACCATACATTCTAGGTTAGCGCAGTGGGACGCGGGGCTGTGTTGCCAGTGAAAGATTGGTTAGCGCAATGCGACGCGAGGCTGTGTTACCAGTGAAAGACGTTCCGCCGGGAGTCAATGCCGTTTCGCTATCCTCTAACATCACGACCACACGACCGAGGAGGCATGCAATGAGAGTCGCAATCGCAGGATACGGCAACCTTGGACGCGGCGTCGAGGCCGCCGTCACGAACGCACCCGACATGAATCTCGTGGGTATCTTTACGAGGCGCAATCCGGCAGACGTCAAGGTCACCACCGACACGCCCGTCTACGCATGGGCAGACCTTCCCTCCTTCGCGGACAAGGTCGACGTCATGGTGCTCTGCGGCGGCAGCGCCACTGACCTGCCCAACCAGACACCAGAGCTGGCCCAGCTGTTCACCGTCGTGGACAGCTTCGACACGCACGCGCACATCCCCGACCACTTTGCCAACGTTGATGCGGCAGCTCGCGCAGCCGGTACGATAGGCGTCATCTCGTGCGGCTGGGACCCGGGCCTCTTCTCGCTCGCTCGTCTTTATGCCAGCGCGGTCCTGCCCAACGGCGCCGACTACACATTCTGGGGCCGAGGGGTGAGCCAGGGACACTCCGACGCCATCCGTCGCATCCCCGGCGTGGCCGACGCACGCCAGTACACGGTCCCCGTACCCGCCGCCGTTGAGGCCGCCCGCTCCGGCCAGAACCCCGAGCTCACCACCCGCGAGAAGCACACGCGCGAGTGCTTCGTGGTCGCCGAGGAAGGCGCCGACCTCGCTGCTATCGAAGAAGCCATCGTCACGATGCCGAACTACTTCTCAGACTACGACACCACCGTGACGTTCATCTCGCAAGAAGAGCTCGACGCCAATCACAAGGGCCTGCCCCACGGCGGTACCGTGATTCGCAGCGGCCGCACCGGCCTTGACGACGAGTTCGGCGACACGGTCGAGTTCTCGCTCTCACTCGACTCGAACCCGTACTTCACGGGTAGCGTGCTCGCGAGCGTCGCCCGTGCAGCATACCGCATGCATAAGGACGGCCAGACCGGTGCGCGCACGATGTTTGACATTCCGCCCGCACTGCTCAGCCCGCTCTCGGCTGAGGAGCTGCGCGCTCACCTGATGTAACGTCCACCGCCCACAGGGTGCCCAAGGAGGATGCTCACTTAGGGGCACATTCACGCAAGGAGCCGATCATGATATATGACAACCTTTCAGTCAACGACGCCGGACACCTCGCCATCGCGGGAATTGACGCTTGCGAGCTCGCCGCCGAATACGGTTCCCCGCTCTACGTGCTTGACGAGGACCGCGTGCGCAAGAACTGCCGTACCTATGTCGAGGCCATGCAGAAGTACCTGCCCGACGGCTCGGCGCCTCTCTTTGCCAGCAAGGCTCTCTGCTTCAAGGGCATCTACCCCGTCATCGAGTCAGAGGGCATGGGGGCCGACGTGGTCTCTGGCGGCGAGGTGGCAACGGCCCTCGCAGCGGGCTTTCCCGCCGAGCGTCTTTGCTTCCACGGCTCAAACAAGACCGATGCCGAGATCGCCTACGGCGTGGCACGGCGCGTGGGCTGCTTCGCGGTTGACAACCTCAACGAACTCGCAGTCCTCGGTCGCGAGGCAAAGGCGCAGGGCATCACGCAGCGCATTCTCTTGCGCGTGACCGTAGGCCTCGACCCCCACACCTTCGCAGCTGTCAAGACGGGCAAGGTCGACTCGCAGTTCGGCGTGCCCATCGAGACGGGGCAGGCCCTTGCCTTCGCCAAGACCGCCCTTGCCACAGAGGGTGTCGAGGTCGTCGGCTTCCACAGCCATATCGGCAGCCAGATCTTTGAGCCGGGTTCGTTCTGCGACCAGGTAGACCGCTTGCTCGCCTTTGCCTGTGACGTACGCGACGAGCTGGGCTACGTTGCCAAGGTCTTCAACCTCGGCGGCGGCTTCGGCGTGCCCTATGTGGAAGCCGACCCAAAGATGGACATCGCCGCAAACATCGCCGCCATCGCCTCGCACCTCAAGGCCGGCTGCGAAGGCGCGAACTATCCCATGCCCCGTGTGCTGCTCGAGCCTGGCCGCTCCATCGTCGCCGATGCGGGCGTCACGCTCTACACCACCGGCGGGACCAAGACCGTCGAGGGCTATCGCAGCTACGTGATGGTGGACGGCGGTATGACAGACAACCCGCGCTACGCTCTCTACAAGAGTGCCTATACGATCATCAACGCAAGTCGCGCCGCAGACCCCGCAGACTTCGCCTGCACCGTCGCGGGCCGTTGTTGCGAGAGCGGCGATCGCATCGCCGAAGACATCTGCGTCGCGAAACCCGAGCGTGGCGACATCATCGCGGTTCTTGGCACCGGTGCGTATAACTACGCGATGTCAAGCAACTACAACCGCGTACCGCGCCCGGCCCTCGTCATGCTCTCCGGCGGCACGGCACGCCTCGCCGTGCGTCGCCAGACCGTAGAGGACCTCCTCGCCCTAGAGCTGTAGCAACGTGACCGCTAGCCCACAGCGGGATCGTGGTCAAAACTGACCACGATCCCGCTGTGGGCTAGCGGTCACCCGGCCTTCTACTTGCGAAGTCTATACGCTAAGTGGATAATAGCCCCTGAGGAGGCGAGGGGCATGCGTAAGAAGTTCATTTCTTTTTTGCTTGGTGGCAACTTCGCTGTGAACCAAGATGAGATTAGCCGACAAAACCGCCTCGCAATCCGCTACTTCGCCATCGCAGGCATACCCGTAGCCCTCGCCAACGCCATATCCCAACTGATCGTGCGCAGCCTCGAGGCGCTCGGCACGACCGATATGCTCCTGATCTGCTACTTCGTGCTCCTCTTCCTCGCCGACCGCTTTGTCATCCCAAAGAACTGCAAGCGTTCTACGCTGCTGGTGTACCTGCTCGAGGCGCCGGTTATGATCATCTCGATCCTGCTGGGCACCGTCTGGGATCCCACGCACCAGGCAGTCACCTTCCCGATGTTCATGTCGATCATACCGATCTTTATCCTCGACACCCCGCTACGCGTGATGGGCGTGAGCCTCGCTTGGAACGTCCTCTTTATGGCTCTCGTTACAACCACCAAGGACCCGGCACTTGTGGGCACGGACTTCATCCATGCCGCCGAATTCTACTTCGTGTCCGTTGCCGTTACCTGCACCGTACTTAGGCTGAGATTTGAGGTCATGCACAATCTCGATCGCGCGACCTACCATCTCGAGCACGACCTGATAACCAACACGCGCAACCGTCTCTGCCTCGAGGCGCACGCCGACCAATACTTGAACAAAGACCTCATCCTGGCAGTGGGCAACGTGGACTATCTGGAACTTGTCAACGACTTCTATGGCACCGACGCCGGCGACGAGGTCTTTGGCCGCTTTGCCACCATTTGCAAGGACGTGTTTGAGGAGAGGCACGTATACCGCTACGAAAGCGGAGGCCTTCTCTGCATCACGCCAGGAGGTACGAACAAGTCAGCTGGCATGACTAGCATCGACACCTGCATGAGGCGCATGTCAGATGCCCAGTTC
>CACXDP010000379.1 GCA_902766445.1 uncultured Coriobacteriaceae bacterium | reverse complement strand
GCCTTTGCCTTCAACCTTCCGGGTACGTATCTGGAGACCAACGTGCGCACAGTCTTTTTGCATGAACTCTACCCACAGGAAGTTGGCGTGTCCGATCGTCTGCTCCAGCCCTTGGTTGCGGTCGCCTGTCCGAGCGAAAGTGCTCGTGCGTGGTACTATGCGTTGCTCGACTATGGTGCCTGGCTCAAGCGTACGGTACCCAATCCCTCCCGCCGCTCGCGCTCACACGTACGGCAGTCGCGATTCGAGGGTTCGCATCGACAAAAGAGAGCATCTGTCGTGCGCCTCCTCCTTGATGCAGAGACCAAGGGCATCAACGTGTCAGAGACTGCCGCCGCACTCTCCTTGCTGGAGGAGCGCGACGGCCGGGATTCCGTTGATGCGGATATGGCTCGTTCACTACTCGAAGAGCTTGCTGCTGAGGGTTTCTGTCACGAGCGGGACGCTCGCTGGTACGTGTGAGCCATCCGGAAAGTGTACACACCCTGCGGCGGCGGGTCGGGGCGGTACACGATGGGCGTCCCATCCGTGTACCCATCTAGCCCCGTTGATCCGCTCTTTCCCCTAGTCTACCTGGTGCTCCTCGATGTCATGCAAGGTCAGGCGCATGCTCCTGTAGGTCGGCAACTCTATCTGCTGGCGCAGGCGCGTTCGCGCGCGATGCCACTTCTCGTCATCCTCTGGCAGGGCGATTCCGAGTAGCTTCGCAACCTTGTGGGCGGTGCGGTCAAGGCTCTTTGCATCCGCCACGTCTTCGTCGGTGACGCAGATCACGCTCATGCCGTCAGCCTCAAGCGCCTCCACCTGCTTTTCGCTTGGCCTGCGCTTCCCCACGTACTGGACCGCCACGGCTTCGAGTGGCCATACGAGGTCGTAGGCGAGATAAGGACCGCTGGAAGTGGGCATCAGCCCGTTCTCACCGTCGTACACACGCGAGAGCTCGGCCTTGTCGAGTCCGTATCCGCCATGGGAGCGAGAAAGGCAGAGATGCAGATAGAGATAGCTTGCCATGGGACTGCCTGCGTCATCGGTGACGAAGCGGAGCACACGACGTGCGCGCTTGCATTCCTTGGTGCCCGTCGCACCGCGCAGATATGAGCGAATGCGCTCGGTCGAGGTTCGCGAGCTGGTGAGGTAGTCGTACTCCTCGCCTGCATCATACTGGGTCAGCGAGGTGCGAAAGCGCCCGCACAGCTCCACGCCCAGCTGAACTGCCTCGGCGAAGGGGAGCTGGTTGGCCTTGCGAAAAAAGAAGTACTCGGGCGTGCTCATGTGGATGCCGCCGGTTATCTGCTCGAACGAGCCCTGAGGCACGGGCCCCTCCCAGATGCTCACCTTGCGCACGTGGCGTCCGTCTCGCATGGCGGCGGCGCGCATGGCGTCTGCGGTCTCAGCGTCGGGAGCGAGTATCTCGACATTGTCGAGGTTCGAATGGGCGTACGAGTCCTCGGGAACTTCTTGCGAGAACTCATCGTCGGGGTAGTCGTAGTCATCCACGGTGTCGCTTAAGGAGTCAAAGATCATATCGTGAAGGGCCTTGTTGCTCTCGTACCAGTCGGCGGACGGGGTGAGGTCGTGTCCGAGCAGATGGCTCAGATGCCTCGCGATCTTTGAGAAGGAATCGTAGTTGGTGAGGTCTGCGCAGGTGACTCGCAGTACGGTGTAGTCGTCGTCGCCCTCGAAGGGGTTTCGGTGCGGGTCGTCAATGATGTCGAGGGCGACCTTCTCTTTCGGCCAGTACAGTGCCATGTGAGCCTCCTTGATGCTCGTGCCAATAGGTGGCGCACGACACTACGCCAGCAAGCTTGCACTTTTTTCCCCGCTAGCTGACAGCAATTTCCCCGGTTTTTGCGCCGCACCCCCATCTAGCTGGGAAAAAATCGTGTTTGCAAAAAAGCACGCTTTGAATCGAGAATCTTCGGAGCTTGAAACCTGATAGGGTTATGGCTCGTGCAGCGTCTGCTGCTGGGGATGCGCCGCCCGCATCGTACCCAGATGGCGTATACTGGTCACGTTTGCCGACTCGAAAGGAACCCATGATGGGACTCAAGGACTTGTTTTCAGCACACGCCGCGCAAGACGAGGCCAAGGAAGAGGAGCACGCGATTAACGTGACAGGCATGCATTGCGGTGCGTGCGAGAAGCGTGTAGTCATGGCACTCGAGGAGTTGGGTGCTACGGATGCGAGCGCGAATCACGAGACAGGTCTTGTGACATATCGGGGAACGCTGGAGGCGGCTGCCGTCGAGCAGGCGATTGCGGACCTCGGCTTCAGCGTCGCGTAATATACTGCTAGTCATGCCACATCGTCCGAGGAGGTAGTGCCCGCGCGTGGACATTGCGATTTCAATTGCCGTAACCGTACTGCTCACCGTCATCAACGGTTACTTCTCCATGTCGGAGATGGCGCTCTCTACTGCAAAGAAGATCGTGCTCGATCACGAGGCCGAGGAGGGTGACAAACGCGCAAAGACAGCTGCCGAGGTCATTGAGAACCCCGGTGACTTCTTGGCAACCATACAAGTTGCAATTACGCTCGTAGGCTTCGCAAGCTCGGCGTTCGCTGCGACGAGCCTTTCGGAGCCGTTTGGTGACGTGCTGGCATCTGCTGGCTTGCCTGCACCGCGCGCCGTGGCGACCGTGCTCATTACCCTGATCCTCTCGTACTTCTCCATCGTCGTCGGCGAGTTGGTGCCCAAACGCATCGCCATGTCCGACGCGGAGAAGGTAAGCAAACTTGTCGCGGGTCCGCTCAGGACGTTCTCGACCATTGCCAAGCCGGCGGTGTGGCTCACGGCTGCGAGCGCTGATGGACTGGCGACTCTGCTGCACATCAAATCGGCAGACGACCGTCAGAACGTGAGCGAGGACGAGATTCGCTACATGGTGACGGACGCTGAGGAGCTCACGGACCAGGAGAAGTCGATGATTCACGAAGTCATCGACCTGGGCGACACGGTAGCGCGAGAGGTCATGATACCGCGTGTGGACGTTGAGGCCATCGAGGACACAACTACCTGTGGTGAGGCCCTCGATCTCATGCGTCGAACGGGTTACAGTCGTGTTCCCATATTCCATGAGGACATCGATCGCATCGTAGGCATAGCACACATCAAGGATCTCATCGCTCCGGTTCTCGAAGAGGGGGCGTTGGATCAGGAGGTGAGCCGCTACGCGCGCGCAGCGACCTACGTGCCCGAGACGAAGGACATCTTCCCGCTTCTCTCCGAGATGCAAGCGTCTCATGATCAGATGGTCATTGTGGTCGACGAGTACGGTGGCACAGCGGGCGTCATCACGGTCGAGGACATCGTCGAAGAGATCGTCGGCGAGATCGAGGATGAGTTCGACCCCGACAATCGCTACATAAGTCAGCCCGATGACCATAGTTGGATCGTGGACGGGCGGTATTCCATTGACGATGCGATTGAACTGGGTTGGCCTATCGAGGATAACGCTGAGTACGAAACGATAGCTGGCTTTGTGCTCGAGCTCGCCGACAGGCTACCCCATGCGGGAGACGTGTTCCACAAGGATGGTTACGCATTCGAGGTTCTTTCGATGCGCGGGAGGCGCCTTGCCATGATACGCGTGACGGCCGAGGAGCATCCAGAAGAGGAGTCCGACGACACGCACGAATAAGACCTCCCCATCTGCGCTATACTAGCAAGGAACTTCAGGCACGCAGAGGAGGGCAACCCCATGGCGCAGTTTATCGATATCACCCGAATTGTCGTCGGGAGCGAATACCTTACGGCCACGGTTCGCGTCGCGGACGGCGCACCGCTCATGACGAGCGATGACCTCGAGGGTACGACAAGGGTTTACAACCTGCTACCCACCATCATCGACCATGCGTGCGCCGGAGACGCGGGCAGTACCTTCAAGGACTGCATGGGCGACACCGAGATTGCGCATCTTCTCGAGCACGTTGCGGTCGAGCTGTTGGCGCGTACCAACCTCACGGATGACGTCATTGCCGGCCGTACGTGGCGCGAGGTGGCATACGATCGTACCTATAGCATCCAGTTGCCTTGCGTTGACGACGTTTTGGTCGCTGGGGTGCTCTCGAGCGGCATCTGGATTATGCAGTGGGCTTTTTCGGGCGGACAGGGCGCGGTGCCTGATGTGAATGCCACAGTTGAGGGTCTTGTCCAGTTGGTCCAAAACCTGCCCACCGAGGAAGCACCCGAGTAACGGCGTTTGCGTTGACCCTTGGCCGTTTGCCCATTCTTAGCGAGGAAAGCGCGAAAACGGTATATACTTGGCTGATTAGTATAGTCGCAAGGCGCATATGCGCACGATAACAGGATACTGGAGGCTCACAATGAAGTTGATAAAGTATGCACTCGGTGCTGTCGCCGGCGTAGCCGCAGGCTTTGCCGCAGGTGTTATGCTTGCACCTCGTTCCGGGGCGGAGTCGAGGGCCATGGCATCGGATGCCGTCAACGACGCTTGGGATTCGGCAGTGGACACCTATGAGCGTGGACAGCAGGCCATGAGCGAGCGCTTCAGCGCTATGCGTCCCAATGCTGATGCCGACAACAACAGCGATGAGCTCCGTGCGAAGGTTGACCTTGCACGCGAGCGCATGGATCAGCTGCGTGACTCCCTCTCGAACGTGGCAGAGCCCGCCGAGGAGGCTGTTGAGGCTGAGGAAGCAGTCGAGGCCGATGCAGATTCCATCGTACTCGAGGTCGTGGAGGCTGAGGAAGAAGAGGCCGAAGCTGACGCTGAGGAAGACGAAGAGTAGGTCTTGCTTTCATCATGCTACGAGTGAGTCAACTCATGCGTGTGCCGGTGCTAGTTCCCAAGAAGGGTCGCAAAGGTGACCCGGGGAGGCTGGCGCCGGCAGATTTGTCTACCGTGGGAGAGATACATCAGGTGGTTTTCGCCCCGGAGGGCGATCGCGTGGTGGGATATCTCGTTCGTCGTCCCGACGTGGGCGGCATGATCAAGCGGGAGGACGCCTTCGTAGCCCTTGATGCGTGCATGGCAAACAACGAGGGTCTTGTTGTGTCGGGGCCGGACGGACTTGATGATGACGCTCGCGAGCGTCTAGGCTTGGAATGGGACGCATGCCTCATCTGGACTGGCATGGATGCGCGAACGAGCGATGGCAAGGAACTCGGCTGGGTTTCTGACGTTGAGTTCTATCCAAAGAGCGGCAAGGTGAAGTCGTTCTTTGTGGGGGATGGTAGCATCGCCAAGTCCTTGGTTGGTGACATGGTAATACCTGCCGATATGCTGCGCGGCTATCGTGACGGGTACATGATTGTGGCGCCCGAGGCGGCACAACTGCAGCTGGCAGGAGGTCTTGCGGCAAAGGCTGGCGAAGGCTATGCAAAGGCGAAGCTAACTGGCAAACAAGTAGCACAGAAGGGTGCACGTGGGCTGGGCAGCATGCTAGGAAAGGCCAAGAAAAAGGGCAAGAAGCAAATCAGCGGCACCAAGGGGATGTTTGGCTCCTTCATGGAGGAGTACAAGAAAGCCAGCAAGTAACCGCCTAGCTGGATAATTGCTGTCGTGCAGTATCACCCACGGCATCGAAGCTTTTTCGCGCCAGAAACCTCCTGCGAGCGACAAAGCTTTCCGGCGGGGTCGCAATCGCCTGGTTGTAACTGTGCACACACTCGTTGTAGCTTGCACGGGCATAGGTCAGCTTTGCGTCGATGTCATCGAGCTCTTCCTTGATTTCTGGCTGCATATCCAAAGACGGCAGTACGGAGTTGAGTACGCTGGTCAGCTCGGCAGAAGCGGACATTTTCGACTCAGGAGTAGTTGCGCTGGTGACGGCGGCCTGCATGCGTCCGAGGTAAGAGAGCGCCTCTGCCTGTTCGGTGGTCTGCGGCACCGTGCCTTCGATGAGTTTGGCTATGAGTGCGCTGCGGCGTTCGAGCTGCTCGTTAAGGTCCTCCCATGCCTTCTCGCAAAGATTGTCTTTGCTTACGAGGTCCTTGTTTGTGCGCGTGTACACTATGTACAACGCGGCAACGGCGACAATCACTAAGATGATTACAGCCATGAGATGTTCCTCCCACGGATGGTGACGAGAGCTGTGTAGCAGGGCACCCTTCTAGCGCAGTAAAAATGGCGGAGGGGGCGGGATTCGAACCCGCGAGACCTTTCGGCCCGGCGGTTTTCAAGACCGCTGCATTCAACCACTCTGCCACCCCT
>CACXDP010000378.1 GCA_902766445.1 uncultured Coriobacteriaceae bacterium | reverse complement strand
GGCAACGCTGGCGCACGCGCGCAGTGCGATGGCGCAGGTGGGCTGCTCGGCGGAGCGCGCGCTCGAGATCCTTGGCGTGGCGCGGGAGGAGTGGGGGATCTACCTGCCGGAGCTCAGGGCACAGCCCGTGGCGTAGCACTCCTATGAACCTCGGCTGCGCGCCAAGAGGGGGAAGGATGCCGACGCGGTCGCGGAATTGTGGCCGCGCCTCGAAGGAGGGCAAGACGCTCACTCGGGGAAGTGTCGTTCAACCAATCCCCTCTCGCGCGCATGGGTGACTGAGCTGCAATAATGTAGGCAATGGAATGCATCGCCAACAAGAAGGGATATCGCCATGAAGCTCTGCCATGTGACCATCCAGACTGCAAACTTCAACGAGGAGATTGACTTTTATACCAAGTACGCACGCCTCGCCATCCAGAGGGACATGAGGCCAGCAGGACGCAACATGGTGTTCCTGGCAGACGAAAAGGGCGACACCGAAATCGAGATAATCGAGAGGGCCGACGCCACCGACTCCGGCAACGCCAACCTCTCCATAGGATTCGTGACCGAGGACCTCGACGCACTTCGCGACACCCTTGTTGAGGAGGGCCTCGAGCCGACGGATTTCGTCTCGCCCATGCCACAGGTCCGTTTCTTCTTTGTGAAGGACCCGGCAGGACTCAACGTACAGTTCATGTGAGAAGGACGGATCACGCAGGACTAGGCCCCCTCAAGGCGGCCCAGATCGAGTGCACATACTCACAGCACGTCGCACAGGTCGGCAGCAACCTCGGCGCTCACGATGCGCAGACTGCAGTCGCCTTCCTTGGGAAGCGCCAGCAACGGCAGCATGCCATACCATGCCACTCGCCCATCGATAACGGCGATTCCCGTCGCGGTCAACCCGGCCGTCACCGCCTCGCATCCAGCCTCCCGCAACATGGACAACACGGCAGACAAGCGCTCGCGAGCGGCCGTGCTTGAAGGCTCATCCACAATCACCCTCACCGAAACGCCACGGACGACGGCATCGCGAATGGCTGGGAGCAGCAATGAGGCCACCTTCGCGCTCGCGTATGGAGCGGCAATACTCACGCCCTTCTCCGCCCCTCGTATGTCGGCGGACAGGACCTCTTGCCAGCTAGCCTCGTCCACAAGCGACGCGCCGTCGCCCTCAGCCCCCTCTGCCTCCGCGACCTCATACCCGAGACGTCGGTATGTCCTGAGCCGCTTTTTGTACATCCGCTCGAGCATGGGAACGGAAGCGTCAACGTAGTCGTAAACGACGACCTCTGTCTTTCCCTCGCCTTCTCGGTGAAGACGTCCTGCGAACTGGGTGATGACGCCCTCCCACGAGTACGGACTCGCCAACATGAGCGTATCGAGTCGCGGCAGGTCGAAGCCCTCACCGGCATAGCTCCCCGTTGCGACGACGGCAAGCGGTTCGTCTCCGGCATTGCGGAGCTGCTTCATGCGCTCGCGTCGCTCGCGGGCGGTACCCTTGCCTGTGAGCAAGAACGTCTTGACGCCCTCGGACTCCAGCATGCTTGCCAAATCGGCGGCATGCCCTACCCTCCTCGAGAGCACAAGCGGTGTCCTGCCGTTGCCCACCGCATCAACAACGTCTTGGACTATAATCCTGCTGCGCACAGAGTGATCGCAAAGACCTGCCACGACATCGTTGAAGGTCGACCCCGACTCTAGCCGAGGCAACCGCACCCTCGTGAATCTGGGAACCATGAGCCTCCTGAATCCCTGCTCAACGGCTTGCTCCTTGGGGTCAACCTCATAGCGTATTGGCCCGCATTGCATAAAGACGATCTTCATCAGACCGTCCTGCCTCCTAGGCGTTGCGGATAGCCCATATACGCGACGTGCGTTGGCAGCGCACATCACGCACTCGAGGTTGGGTGCGGCACCGTGATGACACTCGTCGCAAATCACCATGTCGTACTCGGCAACCATGGGCTTCGCGACCGGAGCCCCAAGTTCATCCTTGGTTGTGAGCGACTGGAAGGTAGCAATGTCTACGATGCCGCTGACCTTGGTCTTCCCTCCACCAATGCGACCTATCACGGGACGCTTCCTCTTGCTCGGCCTTCCCGACTTGGTAAGAAGTACGGGTCGATCGTCCTCGATGGCGAGGAATTGGCCGAGCCTCTCCACCCATTGGCTAACGAGCTCCGCCCTAGGAACGAGTACCAGCGTACGCAGCTTGAGTCGCCCGATGAGGTAGGCTCCAACGACTGTCTTGCCAAAGCCCGGGGGTGCCGAGAGCACGCCGTACTCGTGGGCAAGAAGCGCGTCGGCGGCTCTTTGCTGCGACTCTCGAAGCGTGCCTGTGAACTCAGCACGTATCAGACCTCCCCGGTTGCGCTCGTCCCTCAGCACGCAGCGGACGCCGGCGCCCTCCATGAGTCCCATGAGCCTCTCCTCACAGCCCCTTGGCAGCATGATGTAGCTTTCGTCCTCCTCACCGCACCAAATGACGCGAGGCTCATTGTGCGCATACTGGTGCATGGCTTGCGCTCGGTAGAACTCGGGGTTGGCGAACGCGGCGAGCCTTCGCACACGGTCGGATGCTCGTGGCGTCAACCCCTCTTTGGGAATGCAAAGCATGTTCACCTTGACAACCTCGACGATCGGAGGAAAATCGGCCGCAGTCAAATCCTCGCTCCGCTTTTTGCCGCAGTACTCCAGCTTCAGCCCATCGGTCGAAGGGGTCTTGTCAGCCGAAGAGACTAGCCTGCCCAAGGGGCCGTCGCCAGCCTTGGCAACGACCTCGCGCGCCTTCTCGTCTGTGATCCGCGCAAGCGTCGACAAGAACTGCCACTGGTCAGGATACGGATCGAGATTCTTGTCGATGAACATCGAGTTGCCCTGTCTCATGGCCCTACCCTGGAACGGGAGCGCGATGAGGTTGCCCAGACCGTCTTCCGAGAGCGTGGACTGTGTTGGAAACAGCCGGTCGTACGCAGAGAAGTCCATGCCGGACGAGCGCTCCATCGCCCACGAAATGAGGGCGCTGCCCAAGTCTCGCGCCAACGAAGCATCGACTGCCTCCTCGAAGAACAGCCATACGTGCGCGCCGTTGCCCGAACGCGATCGCTCCACGGCCGGATCGAGCCCATGCGTCTCGCAAGCCTCACAGTAGAGGGCGACCTCGCGCTGCCATCCGTCCTTGTCGAAGTCGGCGGCAAGTATCCACGTCTTGCCTTCCTCGGTGAGCGGATACAAGCCCAGGACATCGCGGAACTCGGGATTCTTGCCTCGAAAATGCGCTATGAGCTTGTCATCGGCAAGGGGAACGTACTCCTTGCGCGGGCACTTCCCACACTTCATCCCGCGATTCGAGCCGTTCCTGCGTGGACACGACCAAGGAGTGTCGTTTGCGCACACAGGCGCATAGCCAATCTTTTGCTTTCGTTTGTCGAGGTATCCGTGGGCATACACGCCTTCTCGTCCCCGAAACAAGGAGCGGAAGAGCGCGATTTTGTCAGCCGCAGGACTCATGCTCGTCACGATGCCCCGCTCACGGGCGGAGGCGCGGTACAGATCGGCGCCTGCCAGCCACTCCGGCTCAGACACATAGCGGCGCGACCCGTCGGGAGCTCCGAACACACAGATGCGGTCACCTGACGTGGCGTGCGTCAAAACCTCGTCGAGGACTCTCTCGGCCCCATCAATGATGGCGGCTTTTGGCATGCGGTTCTGCTCTGGCATGGATTCCCCTCGCTCGGCGACCAAGGTTTTCGTCCCGCTCTCATTCTCCGGCTGATTACACCGCTCGCACGACAATATAGCGGAATACCTCTGGCGGCGATTCGCGAATTAAGCCCTGGGCGCGCCGAACCCAACGGTTTGGGTCGGCGTCCCGGCGAGTCGTGGCGCTGCTTTCCTGGGTATCACTCCCGAGTGCCAAACGCGGGGGCGAAAAGTGCAGACTTTTGCGAGATGTGAGCAGTTTTTCGGTCTCGGTTTTTACGGGGGCCGTATTCCCGGTACCATCTACCTGCACTTTTGTGTGGTACCTTACCGCCCCTATGGCGAATCGGCACTCGAAAACTACTCATAAGTCGAAATTCTTTGCACTTTTCGCCCTCGAGATTGGCACTCGCTGGTGGGACCTGAGGGGACGGACTGCCCCAAAGCGCGCAAGCCAATGGCCGCGCGTGAAACGACCCCGTAGACACCGCACGGGTGCACGAGCACTTGGGCGAGAGGGGGCTGTCCATCCACCGGTTGGCAGGTGGACGTATCTCCCGCCGCCACCCGCATGGCAAACGGGGGGCACACCTCTTGCGTCAAGCACGCCGCGTACGCGTGCCCTGCGAGGTATGTCCCCCGTTTGCCACGTGCCTTTTCCGCTTTCTGGGGACGGGTAAGGCAATCACGCAGTATTATTGCTTGCCCGTAATCTTGCTGGCGAGGCCGCTCACCGCGCCTGCCGCCTTGCCGGCGAGGTCCTCGGCCACGAGCTGGACCTCTTCGAGGGACACCTTGCCGTCCTCGTCGATGTCGAGGTTCTGCTTGACGCCGTCAACCGCCGCTGCTGCCGCCCCGGCAACGCCCTTGGCGCCCTCGACGACCGCACCGGCGATCTCTTGTATCTCCACCTTGCCGTCCGCGTTCGCATCAAAGACAGCCTTACCCTTCTCGAGCAGCTCGTCTGCGGTTTCTTTGATTCCCATGGAAGCCCCTTTCCGACTGATTGTCCGCGCTTCATACCGTGAGCCCAGTATAGCCCACAACGATTTGGTGATGTGGCATCTGACACGCGAAAGGGGTGGGATATTTTTGTCCCAGCACCGTTATACTATTGCGCATGAAATCGGCGGAAGGAGACCGCATGATAGAGCTCACTCACGTATCCAAGACCTACGCTGGAAAGGAAGTCAAAGCGGTGGACGACCTCACCTGGACGGTCGAGGATGGCAAGATTACCGGATTCTTTGGCCCGAACGGCGCGGGCAAGTCCACCACGCTCAAGATGATCTGCGGCGTGAACTCCGTG
>CACXDP010000377.1 GCA_902766445.1 uncultured Coriobacteriaceae bacterium | reverse complement strand
TGCCTCATCCTTCTGACCTTGTATTCCATCGCACACCTTGTCAGAGTAGCTGGGTCGTGGGAGAAACGCATCTTATCTGAATCATATCACTGGGTTACTCGAATCTAAGAGCTTGAGTATCCTTCTGAAGACTTGTCACGCGCTTCTTGGGAGAAAGGCGCCTCAAGCAGAATGCACCTAAGGCTATCGGCGGGGTTCCACCTACGAGAGCGTGCGGTCGGTGTCCTCCTTGAAAGTCTGGCCACCAAGCTCGACGGTGGGGGCGGCTCACGCTACTTGCGGATACTGGCCCCGAGGCCGCGCGTGTCCAGATACCTCCTGTTCTGCTCGGAATAGGAGAATCTCGCCCGCGCCTTTAGCCCCTGGCCCATGGGGTCTGCGAGCCGTTCCCGACGTCGGCATCTCGATGGTGCCAGCTAGCTCGTAGCTGCCATAGCGGTCTACCCAGACTCTGACGCACGACCCGGTCATGCCTTACCCCGTATCTCGAAGATGACGTCTATGCCCATGTTCTGCGCGTAGGTGGCAACAGTGTCGTAGCCAACCTGCCTGAGGCCGCGCTCCAACTCACTGATGGTCCGAGGGTTGATGCTGCATGTTTGCGCCGCGAACTCGACGGTCCAGCCGAGCTCCTTGCGCCGCTGGCGAAGGACCGCTCCCGCATCGGCGGTGGAGGGACAAGGCGTCCGTGCTGGCTGGTCATAGCGTGGGTCGAGCTCGGAGCGGTACCCACGCATCGTGCTTCTCAGTGACATAGGCGCCCTTCAGATGAGATCTTCTTACAAATTTGTATGGTATCACAGGCTAGCGACAGATTCTTACAAATATGTAAGAATCTGCGTTGGCTGTGCCAAATCATACAGATATGTACGATTTGCCGTCGTCAAGCGAGAGTTTCCCCCCGAGAAGAGATTCGCGCCATCATCGAGGCACTCCCAGATGACAAGCGCTTCCCGAACGTTACGCATCACGCCTCCTGGAGCTCGATGCGACACGTATGCTCTCTGGTCTTGGGGTCGTAGCTCACGCCCACTAGGAGTACGGGCACATCGAGACCGTCGACGACCTCGGCGTAGCGCCGCTCGCGCGCCTGCTCGAGGGCTACGTCCACGGGCCTGTTCCACTTGAGCTCCACAACGATGGCGGGCCGCAAGGCCCCCCTCGCGGGCAGATAGGCGACGTCCGCAAAGCCCTTGCCACCGGGCAACTCCTCGATGCGGGCATAGTCGTCTACTGCAGCCACGAGCGCGGACTTCACCACCGCACGCAGGGCTTGCTCGTTGTTGTAGAAGAGCGGCGTCGTGTCACGATCATGCACACGGGCGAATCCCACTGCCACGGCAGACTCGTCCATGGCGACCATGGCGTCCAGCAGTCGGGCCGACTCACGCATGAGCCCAACCAGCTTGGGGTGACGGCTCCTTCCCACCGTGCGAGCGAGCTCGGCGCGGACCTCGTCGTTGGGAACGCGTGCAGTGCGCGTGTGCGCGTCATAGGTGAGGTAGCCAAGGTGTACCAGCAGCGTGAGCACGTCATCCCTGCTCGTCATCGTCACCATATCGTTTTGGAATCCGTCCGGATCTACTTTGATGCTCACACCGCCGATGGCACGCACGAGGTCGTCCTGCAGCCCGTCGAAGTTCATCTCGATGTAGGAGCTTATGAGCTCGAATGCCTCAGTAGAAGGCCAGTATGAGCCGGTGGTGTGGGCCTCGCAGGCACGCATGAGCGAGTAGGGTGCAAAGATGGAGTATGTCTCGCCAACCCCGCGTAGGTCGTAGCCATCGTACCAGTGCCTCACCTCGGCGAGGTCCATACCGTACTCCTCGCAGAGGCCTTCCACCTCACCCTCGGTGAACCCCACGTAGGGCGCGTAGGCGACCGGCGCGACCATCGTATACTCGCGGAAGTCGGAGACGGCAGACTGGTGGTTGTACTTCTTGATGGGCAGGATGCCCGTCATGTACGCCCCGGCGACGACCTCGGGCGTGAAGGTCAGGTCCTTGAAAAGCGCCCTCAGCCGCTCGGCATAGGCGTCTTGGGCGTCCTTGTCTGCCTGTGCCAGACGGTACAGCGCATCCCACTCATCTATGATGAACACGAACTTTCTCCCGGTCGCCTGGACGGTATCCCAGAGCGCATCCTTAAGGGGGCTACCTTCACCGACGTGCCGTGTGCCGGCATTCGGTGTCATCTGGCGCAGTTCGGCGAGCAGCACCTCGCGCAGCGTCGGTACCACGTCCACAGACCCAGCGAGTTCGATTACGCCCGTCATGTCCAGCTTTATGACATTGAGCTGGTTGAGGTGCGCGTCCCAGCCCTTTTGCCGTGCGACCTCGAGATTCTCGAAGAGCTGGCGCGAGTCACAACCACGACTGTAGAACGCCGCGAGCGCCTGCGCGGCGTAGCTCTTGCCGAAGCGCCGCGGCCGACTGACCATAACCAGCTTTTGCCCTGCAATATTTAGTGTAGAGTCAAAGACTCGAATGAGTCCGCTCTTGTCCACATATCTGCCCTGCAAGATTTCGGCGAACCCCTCGTTGCCGGGATTGATGTAGCGTCCCACGCTTGCCCTCCTCGTGCCGCTCTCTTTTGG
>CACXDP010000376.1 GCA_902766445.1 uncultured Coriobacteriaceae bacterium | reverse complement strand
CGCCTTGCCCCGCGCTACAGCCCGTATTCCTGTCGCTGTTCCTCGCTCATGCGGGAGTCGCCCAGCACATCCTGGCCGCGCTCCACCAGCTCCTCGAGCCCGTACCGCCTGAAGACGCCGAAGCCGTCAACAAACGGATCGGGGACACGCACGACGAACGAGTCGGTGTCTGGGTCATACGCCAGACAGCCCTCTATCTGCTGATACACCTGTCCCTCGTGGTCGATGACTGCCGCTGTCTCCCTGGTGCCGGAGTTACCGCTAATGATAACGCACAGTACGAGCTGCCCCTTCTCGCTCTTTCCGGGGTCATGCAGGTCGCACCAGTCGACGAGCTTGACCTCATCGTCTGTGTCAAGCTCGATGTTTGGCTGGCACTCCCCCCTGGGGCTGCCGTTCATGGCGTCGTACCAGCGAAGCGTCAGCGAGCCGCCATGCCAGGCGCAGAGCCACAGCCCGTCGTTGCAGAGCCCCATGCTGACGGGCTGGTAATCACCTATGTCGACGGAGAATCGCTTGGACCCGTCGCCCTTGTATGCGGCGATGCCGGTGCGCGTCGCCACATAGAGCGAGCCGTCGGAGCCCCAGACGCCATCGAGCTCGTAATCTGAGGAGGACGAATGGTAGGATCCTTCTCTCCATATCGCAAGACCTTTCGTGACCGACTCGTCGAGATCCCACGACTCTCCCGTGCGGATGTTGGTGGCACGGCATTGATACGCTTTGCCGTCTGAGCGAGTGGCATCCAGCAGCCAATCGGATTCGCTTAGTACCGCGCGAGGATAACCGCTTGGCTCCATCGGAAGTATCGCTGATTCCATGTTCGTGAGGTCTGTCACGCAGAGGCGGGCGGGCGACCCCTCCGCCTGTACGCGTGAGACGAGATGATTGCCGTTCGCTGTGACATACTTCCCGTAGTGTGCCTGCTCCCCGTCTTCGACGGCTGGAACTAGCTCGTCCGCTCGCGTCTGGTCGATGCGCCCATCCTCGAGCGACACCATGACGATCCACTTGTCAGAGTTGGTGTCAGTGCGTTCGAGTACGATGAGGCCGGCGTCCTGCGCGATTCCCACAAGTTCGATTCTGTTTTTCGTGTCATAGTGCTCGGAGAGCATCGTCTCCCACAGCATCTTGCAGTCGGCGAGGTCGAACAGCGCGACAGAGGGAGGAACATCATCATTGGGATTTCCGGTGCAGTCGACCGAGACGAGGCCAAAGCTCGTAAAGTACAGGTCTGTTGGGCCGCCTGGTGTCCACAGCTCGCGCCATGAGTTATCAGCCTGACCCATGCCATAGAGGTAAACGGTATCTCTTGCGGCAATAAACTCTCCGGCTGTGCTTGTCTCCGCCAGCTGTATTTCTGCTGGATAGTGTTTTATGGATCTTGATCTTTGGCTAGGGCTAGGGAGTTGATCGCCGAGATAACAAGTCGTGAAAACGCCACCACTCAAGCATCCCTCCATGGCGTTTGGGACGCCTGGCTTGGCGTCGCCCTCTCCCGGCTCGCGCGTCCTTGCCGGCCACGCGTTCACAAAGTCAGCTGGCGTCTCTATGCTGCCCAGAATGGTTCCCGTCTCGGGATCGAGCCAGATGCAGCGGTTCGACTCGCACAGCACCAACGCGTCCCGTTGCTCACCGTCGCCGAAGTCGAATGTCGACATGTACGGCGTGGAGATGGTGGCCGGTGGCTGCCAGAACGGCACGCTTTGCGTCCAGAGCGTCTTTGCCGTTGTGGTGTCTAGGCAGCTCAACTGCAGCTCGTATTGTGCGAGAGACGTGTACGGGAAGTATCTCTCGTCCAGAACGTATGTGCCTGATTGGAGGTTACGAAATTCTCTGGTGAGCACACGGTCTTTTGAAAGTATGCAAATGCCGTTCCACCACCAGAAGTCGCCCTCCCGCCGCTGAAAGGCGTGTTCGCTACGGCATACTCTTCCCGTTTGCAGGTCGACGAGAGATAAGGCGTAGGAATCATAATCTTGGTCAGTCGAGTTTAAGATGGCGAGCGTGCCGTAACTCGCCACGACATCTTCCACCCAAGTCTCATCCGGTAGGACTCCGTTGAGGTCGAGCTCCTTCGTGACCGACCCGTTTTTGGGGTCAATGTGCAGCGCGGACTTAGCGTCCTTATCCACCGCGACAAGCGTCCGCGTCGTGTCGTCGTACATGCAGTGGTCAAGGTGATGGTTGAACGGGGTCTCGCCATTCTCGGGCGTGCTGTAGGTGTCCGGCGTGCTTTCGAGGTGCCACGCCATCTGGCCCGTCAAGGGGCGCACGCACATGAGCTCGTCGGAGGTGCTTACGACGAGCGCATCGTCTCCAGGGAAATATGCATCCCGAATGCGATATCTATCCCCGTGGAGTTCAAACACCTTCTTGCCCGTCGGCACGTCCCAGCAGGCCAGATCGCCGGAATCCGACCACGCGACGAGCAGCGCTCCGTCATCGGACACCCTCATGCCAGAGACCTCGTGCCCCAGCTGGAACGACCGGGCGACGCCGTAGTCCTGAACCGCAGTTCTGTCGAGTATGGGCTTGGACGTCGCGGCCACGTACGCGCGCGTCGCCCGCTGCAATGCCAGCTCTGCCTGTGGCACCAGCGGGCGGTCCCCGCCTTCGCCCGGCAGGGCCGTCAGTGCGAGCATCACCGCCTCCGTCGTGCGGCCCTCGTCGTAGAGTTCCTGCGCGTCGCGCGCAAGGGCGCGGGATTGCTCTCGCTGCGTCTGCCGATAGTCTTCCCGGATGGTCATGAGGCTCCATCCCCCATACGCCATGACCGCGAAGGCCGCCAGGGCGGCCGTCGTCGCCAGACGCCGCCTGTAGCGCTGCTGCCTGCGCGCAAGCGAGGCGTAGGGCACGTCCATCATGGCCGCGGCGAGGCGCATGAGCTCGGTGCGGTGGTCCCGCTTGCGCGCGGAGCGGAAGTCGCAGGAGAGGGGCTCGGCTTCAACCATCACCTCCTGCGTCGTGCCATCCTCCAGCTCGACGACAGTCGGGCGCCTCAGCAGCGCGGCGGGGATGACGTCGTGCGGCTCCCCCTCCGCGAGCACGGTGAGGACATCCTCGATGGGGTGGGTCTTGAGGAACGCCTCTATCTCGCGCTGCACCCACGCGGACACTGCCGTGCGCGGCGAGCAGATGACGATGAGGTGCGACGAGTGGGCGAGTGCGTCGCCTATGTCGCCGGAGATCTCCGCGGTGACGGGGAGCTCCTCTTTGTCGCGGAAGACCGGGGCCAGGCTTTTCACGCCCGTCTTCCTGCGCACCGCGACCGGGATGTGAAAGCGCTCAAGCGACCGCTGGACCTCGGCCGCGACGCGCGAGTCTACCCGAGCGTGCCTATAGGATATGAATGCGGTGTATTGCCGGCTCATACATTTGTTCTCCCGTTTCGCCAACCTCTCCGACTTCGATTCTCTCCATTATGCTTCTCAGCTCGTCAAGCTTCGTGTCTTCGAACTCTGTGAGGCATGCGCATTCAACTAACCTGACGCGCCCATCGTCCGTCAGAATAAGATTGATGAGGTGAGTTGAGGGTGCGTATTGTTCATCGATGCTGGTACTCCTTTCAAGGAATTGCACTGCCTGATATCCCTTGCCTCCAGTGTCAATTGTGTGCGGCTCCTCGATGACCTCGAACGACGCGTATTCCTCCCTGCTGCTCTCTATGGTGTAATTCATGAAGTCAACAAGGTCCTCTGACGAGAACCCCGGATTCTCCATGGCATATACGGTCATGTTGCCTTTGCCGTCGAAGCTCTGAAATTCAGTTTCATCCTCAGCGTCGTTGCTGGTTACCTCGTACCAATATACCGGAAGGTGTGCGACAAGCCCTTGGGCCTCGAACTCCTTGGGATAGAGCGAACCATCTAGCCAGAGCTCCTTCGGCTCCGGATCCTCCTTCTCCTTTTCCTCGGACTTAGCGTCATCGTCGGACTTGTCCTTATCCTTCTTCTTTTTGTTCTCCGCAGAATCGTCGTCCTTGGCCTCGGTGTCGTCCGAGCCCTCGGTATCGTCCGAGGTCTCCTCGTCTTTCTCTGACGTTGTGTCACTGTCGGAGCTTGTGGATGAGCTGTATCCGCCCCGCGATGCTTCCGTGCTCCGTTGCGCTGCGCTCATCGCGCATGACCGCGCCACTGCGCCGGCGATAAAGAAGCTTACGATGGCGATGACTATAGCTCTCACAGGGGACTTCTTGGCGCTGGTTCCCGCGGTGTCGCTATTTGCCTGCGCTGTTTGAGGTGCGGCCTTCGGCGGCTCTGGCGGCTGTGGTTTCGGTGCGTCGCTTTGCCTGTCAGCCTCGGCGTTGCGGCTCGGTGCGGACGAGGGCTCGTCGACTGGCATCTCGTCCTTGAGGTTGGCGCCGCAGAAGGGGCAGTGGCGCGCGCTGTCGACGACGTTGTTTCCGCAGTAGGGACAGAACATAGCGATTTCTCCTTACTCCCGTGCGAGCGTGCTCACCTCGGCGAATCCCCGGCGTATGAGTGCGAGCAGCACGATCCATACGCCTATGCAGAGCGGTATGACCGCAAAGAGCGTGACCCAGTCCCAGAGGGTGTGCAGGGCGATTGGTATGGCGAAGAGCGCCCAGAACTTGGGGCTGATGAACGCCTTCCACGTGAAGGGGCCGCGGTCGAGGGCGATTGAGAGGGCGGCGCCGGTGATGGCCGCCCACGCCACGTGGCCGCCTATGGCCAGAAGGCCGCGGAAAACGATGACGAAGAGCATGCTCATGCTCGACGATTCCTCCAACAGTGCCCCGAAGGCGTAGCCCGCGGACTCGAAGGAGGCGAAGCCCGCGCCGACGGCGGCTCCAAAGAGCAGACCGTTGAGGAGGTAGCGTCCCTCGTCGCTGCGGTGCATCACGACCGCAACGATCGTGAGCTTGGCGACCTCCTCGACGATGGCGGTGAGCAGGGACGGCACGAGCTCGCCGGTGCCGCTTCCCGGGAAGAACATGAACAGGGGGAACGCCACCAGGATGGACGCGACCCCGCCCATGAAGAAGTCCTCCAGCATCTCGAGGAAGCTGATGTTGCGTGGGACGTTCATCTCGTAGAAGAGAACCAGGGTGGCGAAGGGCGTGGCGAACGAGCCGAGGAGCATGATACCAGGAAGGGTGACAGCGCTCCCAAAGAAGAACCACACGAGCAGAAGGCCTGCCAGTGAGAGCAGCATGACAGCCAGGATGCGCGAGTACAGCCACGGCCTGCGCCACTGGTAGCCCGCCTCTTGGATGGTGGGGGTGGTCGTGGGCGTGCCGTAGATGAATATCTCCTCGGCCTCCTCCTTGGTGTGGTGGCGCCGAACCTCAGAGAAGAAGTGCCCGAAGTCGAGATTTACATGGCTCCCGTCACCAAGAGCGTCCTCAACGCGATCGGTGACGCCGTTCACCACGCGCGCCGCGAAGCCCTTCTTCTTCTCTTCCGCCTGGCGTGTTCCGCACTTTGGGCAGAACGGCGCTCCGTACTCGATCTCGGCTCCACACTGCGAGCAAAACACGATTGGCCCCCCTTACGAGCGGTGATTGTCCAGATGACCCGACCTAGTCGTTCACGAAGAGGTGGGCGCGCTTCTTGAAGTAGGTGATGTTGATGACCAGAACCACGATTGATACGATGAGGATAAACACCCATACCATTGTGGACGAAGCATTTTCGTTTAGGGACGATCCAAAAGACCCAAAGAGGCTGCATGCGATACTGATACCGCTCGCCACGTGGGCTGTCACAATGGCTTTTTTGCTGAAACGGGCCATGAGCACTCGACAAAAGATGTTCAGGACTCCAAACGCAATAAAGAGTATGCCCGTAACGACGAGTATCGGGGTGAGAGGCGATTGGTCGGCGTACGACGAAGAATACTGATCGATTTCGCCCATAATTTGAGCGCTCCAGAGCCCGATGCCCCCTAAAAAGAAGCTGACAGCTGCGCCTGCGAAGAGCCAGAAGTAGATCATGAACTTGTACCAGCCCATGCCTAGGCCCTCCTGCGCGGCTTGGGCGAGGGCCAGCTCGCGCTTCTGGGCGGAGCTGAGTCCGGCGTTCTGGCCCGCGGCTGGAGGAGTGGCGGACGCCGCGGGGGGAGTAGTGACGGGGGGAGCCGCGGCGGGGGGAGCAGTGACGGGGGGAGTCGCGGCAGGGGGAGCAGTGACGGGGGGAGCCGCGGCGGGGGGAGTCGTCACAGGCGCCGGCTCCGATGGCTTGCTGGTGACGTCCGCCTCCATTTCGGCGGCGACATCGCCTCCGCAGGACGGGCAGAACTTCACGTTGTCGGGGACGCTTGAACCGCAGAACGGGCAAAACATAACTGTAGCCTCCTTGGGTGACCGCTGAATTCCGTCATCCAAATAATAGCCCCGTGACTGAGAGCGGCATAACGTGCGGAGTGTAATCGAGCCTGCGTTGTCATAAGTAAGGCCAGAGATGTAATGAAGCGCACGATAATGCGTGCCTGTGCCTATGCGCTCCGTCGTAGATTATAGGGGCTGTTTTTGTGGTGTCCTTGCAATCGAGGGGAGCTCTCCGTGTTTTCGACGACCGACCTACTCGCTGTTGGCGGGTTTTTTCTGTCACTCGCCATTTTGGTGGGAGGTGTACTACTGTATGCGTGGCGTCGCGGGAGTAGTCACAAAACGAGCTGGCCGCAGCCGTGGCACCTCTTGTGCGTGTGCATTTTTACCGCCATATTCGTCTTTGTCCTAAGCCAGACGCTTTGCGGAGCATCGCCCTCCGAGACACCTGTGCTGGCTTCGCTGTTCTCGACCATTCAAATGTTTCTGCTCGAGAAGGACATGGACGTTGACCCCCAGGCGCTGGGCACCGCCCTGACGGGCTGGTCGCAGTCCTACCTTGCATACAACGCCTTCCTGTATCTGCTGGCGCCGCTCACTACTGCTGGGGCCGTTTTGCTACTTGTCTCGCGCTTTGCATCGCTCCCACTCCTTTGGTTGCGTTCGCGTTCAAGGGAGGTGTTTTTGTTCTCGGGGCTTACGCGAGACTCCCTGGAGCTCGCCAACAGCACGGCTGCGCACGATAGGTCCTCTGTGGTAGCATTTGCCGATGTGGACTCCTGCGACGATGAGGAGCTCGTGGCGGATGCGCGAGAGAGCGGATATCTGTGCCTGTCCAAGGATGTCACCTCGCTCGTGACATGGTGCCATGTTGGTTCGTGTGTACACGTGGTGATGTCATCCGACGACGAGACGGCGAACGTCCATCAAACTCTCGCGTTCGTGCGCCACATGTGTGCCGAGACACGCCATGGGAAATCGATGACGCTGCATGTGATGGCCCGCAATGGAGCGGTTCAGGGATTCATTGACACCGCGTCTCAGTTGTTGGGAGAGGCGAGCGTTATCATGCCCGTAAGGCGTATCGATGCCACGGCAGACTTGGTACGGCAACTGCTGATGAGCAATCCGCTCTTTTTGCTGGGCTCTGGCGACGAAGACCCGAGCGGGCCGTACCAGCGCGCACGTCGAAGAATTGCAATCCTTGGTCACGATGATCTTTGCTACGAGTTCCTTAAGGCGGCGCTGTGGTGCGGTCGGATGGAAGAGTCCGACATGGAAATCGAGGTGGCAGACCCAAGGGCACACGAGCTGAGTCAAAGGCTCGCCTTCGAGTGTCCCGAAATCTATCGACTGATAGGAAGCGAGTATCACGTGAGCTTTCGCCAGATGGCGCTCGAGTCCCATGAGTTTGTCGACTTCCTGCTGATGTGCGAGCCTGGGGTAAGCTATGTGCTTGTGTCTCAGGAAAGCGACTTGGAAAGCGTCCGCATCGCTCGACGCGTGCGTGAGATCACCGAACGCGGTTGCATCGACCCGACGCTGCCCGAATCCCCCATTCCTCGCATACTTGTGCACGCGGAGGATCCCGTGCTGGCGCAAACACTGGCTAACGCGAAGTCTCCGAAGGGCCAGCCGTATGGCCTCGTCGCAACGGGGAGTCGAGACGTGCTGCTTTCTTACGAGAATACGTTCCATCCCTCATTGGAACGCTGGGCACGCAACCTCAATCGCGCATACTGGGGTTTCTTTGATATGCCCGAAGGTCCTGAGCGCGAGGAACTCGGTCGCATGGCAGACGCTTCGTATGAGCTGAGCGAATACAACCGCAACTCGTCTATGGCGTCAGCGATTTTTCTCAAGTATGACTTGTACTCCTTCGGTTGCAAGCTTGCCCATCGGGAGATTGCCGTTGACGGGCTGCCTGGCTGCGACGCTTCGATGCTGCCCACATCCGAGGATTGGTTGCTGCCCCTTGATGCGCCAGCGCTGCAGCCGCTCATCGATGCCTATGCAGCCTACGTTCATACGCAGGATGTGGAATGGCTTCAGCGTCTCGAGCATGATCGGTGGAGCGCCTACGTCCGCACGCTCGGCTTCGAGTGCGCGAGCGAGCAGGCCTATCGGTCGTTTTATCCGATGACTGGCAAGGATCAAGACCAGCTTGCGCGCCTACACGTGTGTCTGGTGCCCTACGACGATCTGGACCAAGTGGACGAAATGGTCCAGCGCGTTGAAGGCGCTCCGCGCAGCATGTCGTTCAAAGATGTGGACAAGGTCGTTATCAGCCACTTGGCAGAGATTGTTCGCACCGCTTAGGATGCGACGCTCATCTGATTGCGCAATAACTTGTGTCGAATGTGTTACACTGGGTATGTCTTCACGAAAGGAGCACAACCATGAAGAAGCACCTGACTGATCGCATGCCCGCCGCCAACGCCCACACGAGCCTCGCGCGCGT
>CACXDP010000375.1 GCA_902766445.1 uncultured Coriobacteriaceae bacterium | reverse complement strand
GGCAGAGCCCGTTGGGGTCGTTCAGCCAGTTGCGGGGGGAGCGGAGGTGAAAGCCGACCTCCCAGCTCTTGTTGGACATGGGCTGCCCTTCTCTTGGCGTGCGCGTACTAGGTTAAGCATATGCCTAAAGATGCCCGACGGGTGGTGCGAGACCGATTTCACACTATTATTCTCGGAAAGCGGGCGCCATGCGCATCCGTGGCACGTGTCCGACAACCTGCTCACATATAAAGCGTATGGCTACCCATACGAGATTTGCATTTGATACATGATTATCCCTTGAATCATAATATGATGAACGGTGAAACGAGTTGCCAAACGTGTACGCAGGAAGACGTTGCGGTTCATGGTGCAACTTCGGAAAAGAGAGAGGACAGATATGATTTTCTACTTCACGGCAACGGGCAACAGCCTCTATGCAGCGCGTCAGATTGGTGGCGAGCTCGTAAGCATCGCGCAAGAGTTGCGCAAGTCGAATCGGCACTATCAGGCGGACGCCATCGGGATCGTGTGTCCTCTCTTCGAGTTTGACCTGCCGGGCGTGGTGGAGAAGTTCATCATGGAATCCACGTTCGACACAGACTACTTCTTCATCGTGACCACGTACGGCATGCACAGCGGCGGAATCGCCGAGCGTGTCAGTGCGCGGCTCGAGTCTGCCGGTCGGCGTGTGGACTATTTCAACACGGTGATCATGGTGGACAATGCGATCCAGGTCTTTGACATGGCGGAACAAATGCGCATCGACCCCGAGAAGCGTGTGGACGAGCACCTCGAGGCGCTACGCGCGGACATCGAGTCTCGCAGACGCTACATCCAGCCCGCCACCGAGGAGGAGGTCGACTTCTACGAGGGGTACATGGCGGCTCCAGCGTTCGACCTGCATCCTCGCCTCGACAACCCCCTCTACCGCCTGACCGACGCCTGCATAGGGTGCGGAACCTGCTCGCGCGTGTGCCCCATGCAGTGCATCCGCATTGAGGGCGGAAGGCCGACTTGGGACTATAGCGCCTGTGCCGGCTGCTACGCATGTGTTCACTCGTGCCCGAAGGCGGCAATACGTTTCGCCAAGTACACCGAGCCCAATCCCGAGGTGCATTACCGCAATCCGCACGTCACCCTTGCCGATCTCATGCGGGCTAACGGGTAGGAACGACGACGCGGCGGCAGTCCGATGGGCTCGATTTCTTATTCGGCGAGCCCCTCACATGGTTTGAAACGAGTGCGTGCTTTTTGTCATCCGGAAGGCCCCGAGTGCGTGATTCGATGTCCAAATCACGCACTCGACCCTCTCAGGATGACCTAAACCACGCACTCGTTTCTCACATTGTGGTCTCCAGATATAATGCCTATCTTGCCCTCCTCGCCGAGGTGTATACGCCCCGCGGGGCCCGCCCGAATGGTTCGGACGAGCCCCGCGGGGCTTCGGCTATGTGTTACCGTGACTCTTGGCCGCTACGACGCAAAGTACTCGTTCGCGGACTGGCTGTAGTGGTAGACGGCCGACATGAGGTAGCGCAGGTTCTCCTTGCCCGACTTCTCGATGGCCCACTTGGCGTAGCCGAGAGGCCCGTGATACTCGCAGAGCGTGCGCTGTCCGTCGCCGGTGACGTCGATCCTGTACATTACGTCGAGGTCCTGCGCCGCGATGTCGTCGACCTCCAGGTACCAGAGCGAGCCGTTCCGCCTGAGCTTGACCTTCTCGCCGTCCACGGTGACAGTGAGCTCGTTCGGGTGCTCGGACTCGAAGTAGTACCTGAACGAGGTGCCGGACAGCAGATCGAGTGTCGTGCCCTTGTACTTGAAGTAGTGGGGGATGGTCTTATTAGGCGCCTTGTAGGAGCAGTCGTCCGGGAGGGAGGTCTCGGCGACGAAGCCGTCGATCGCTGGCAGAGGCTCCGTCGAGCCGCCGTCGTTAACGGCAAAGTAGTGCTTTGCGTAGATGTGGTAGGCCCTCATGTCCTTCGCAAGCTGGACCATCTTTTCGTCCTTGCTGTTGGCAATCCTGTCGTCGAGGTAGTCGACGATGGAGTAGGGAGGGCCCTCGCTGCCGACGATGGTGGTCGTCCCGTCCGCGCTAATTAGGTCGAGGTACGTATCGTCGGAGAGTCGCTTGATCTTGAAGGCGACCTTGGCGTCAGCGTCCTTCGCCACGCTCGTGACTAGGAACTTGTGGACCGTGTACGCGATGCCATTAGCCTCCTTCTCGCTGGCCTCGGCCTCAGACACTTTGGTGCTGGCGACCATTTTTCCGTCGTACCAGTACTCGCCCTGGTAGTTGCCAGGCTGCGCCATGATATCGTCACCGAGGACCATATAGGTGTTCATCGCGATTGTGCCATCCAACGTGAGGGTATGGCCGAACACCTGCGCGCCGGGACTGACCGCCGTATCCCACACTGCCGTCACGGTGGTGTCCGCCGCCACGGTGATGGTGTCGCCCGGGGCCTTGGCCACGGCCTGTGCCTCACCGACCACCACCGACCATTCCTTGAAACGCATGCCCTCCGGAGCGGTAAAGTCGCATTCGGACAATTTCAGGCTATCGTTTACCGGAACCTGCATCACGTGAGGGTCGTCCTCTGCGCCTTCATAGCCCGGAAGCAGGGTTACATTACAAGACGTGCTCCACTCCGCCATCACGTGGACAGTTGCGTTCGGTTCAGCAGTGATCTTGTCGCCCATCTTCTTGGGGATATAGTCG
>CACXDP010000374.1 GCA_902766445.1 uncultured Coriobacteriaceae bacterium | reverse complement strand
CGAGCTCGTCACGAAAGGATAGGTGCCGTGGTCGATGTCGAGCATCGTGGCCTGTGCTCCCTCAAAGAGGATGTTCTTGCGCTCGTCGATGGCGTCGTTGAGCAGGCGTGAGCTCTCGCAGATGAAAGGACGGATGCGCGCTGCCATGGGAAGGTACGTCTCGCAAATCTGGTCGACCGTGTAGGTGGGCAACTCGTAGACCTTCTCCAGAATGGGGTTGGTATAGGCAAGCGACGCCTCAAGCTTCTGACGGAATATCTTCTCATCGAGCATGTCCTGGAAGCGCAGGCCCGTACGATTCATCTTGTCCATATAAGTAGGGCCAACGCCACGTTTGGTGGTACCGATGAGATTTTTGCCGAGTTTCTTCTCGTGAGCTCCGTCGAGATCCTTGTGGTAGGGCATCACGATGTGGGCGTTGCCGCTGATCTTCAGCGCGGCGCAGGAGATGCCCTGCCCCTCGAGCATGTCAATCTCTTCGAGCAGGATACCCGGGTCGACGATGCAGCCGTTGCCGATGACCGGCACGGTGCCTTCGTACATGACGCCGCTCGGCACCTGATGAAGGGCGAGCTTCTTGCCATTGGCGATGACGGTGTGGCCCGCGTTGGCTCCGCCGGCGTAGCGGCAGACCACGTCGAAGTCGCCCGAGATGAGGTCGGTGACTTTGCCCTTTCCCTCATCGCCCCACTGGGTACCCACAAGCACGGTAGCTGGCATGATGATTCCTTTCATGCGGTAACGGACAAGGAAAAAGTATACCGCGATTGCACAGTCACGTGTGTGAGGGATGGGCCGATCAAAGGATGCTTCCGCTTTCAAAGGTTCGAGAACTTCACCACATAACTTGCAGTTGTGCATTGCCCCATACCGTTGCATGATAGATGTAGAGATTATGACATATTCATGGTTATTGGATAAGTTGTAGTCGAAATGGGTACTGGCCAGACTCACATACCTAGAGAAGGTGGCAATTACAAGGGAGGAAGGAGCAATTCATGGGCAAGTTCGAACACGATGCGCGCGAGATGCTGCGCCTCGTGGGCGGCAAGGAAAACATCGCCGCCCTCACGCACTGCGTTACTCGCATGCGATTTACCTTGGTAGACCCCTCGATTGCGGATGTGCCCGCCATTGAGGCGCTTTCGGCAGCCAAGGGCAGCTTTACCCAAGCCGGACAGTTCCAGGTGATCATCGGCAACGAGGTCGCCGACTTCTACGACGAGTTCGTCGCAATCAGCGGCATCACGGGCGTATCGACCGAAGAAGCAAAGAAGCTCGCAGCAAAGCAGGGCAATCCCCTGCAACGCGCCATGGGCGCCATCGCCGAGGTCTTCGCGCCGCTCATTCCCGCTATCATCACCGGCGGCTTGATTCTTGGCTTCCGCAACGTACTGGGCGACATGCCCTACTTCGGACCTGAGGGCAACGCAACCCTCGCCTCGATGAGTCAGTTCTGGAGTGGCGTCAACCACTTCCTGTGGCTCATTGGCGAGGCAGTCTTCCATCTGGGCATTCCCGTGGGCATCTGCTGGTCAGTGACGCGCAAGATGGGCGGCACCGAGATGCTCGGCATCGTTATGGGCCTCACGCTCGTATCGAGCCAGCTGCTCAATGCCTACGCAGTCGCGGGTGCCACCGAGGAGACCTGGGCGCAGTACAGCTGGGACTTCGGCTTCGCGCAGGTTCACATGGTTGGCTATCAGGCGCAGGTAATCCCCGCCATTTTGGCAGCCATTACCTTCAACTATTTGGAGAGGTTCTTCAAGAAGATAGTGCCCTCCATCGTCCAAATGATCTTTGTCCCGTTCTGCTCGATTCTGCTCGGTGTCATGGCGGCGCACTTCGTGCTCGGCCCCATCGGTTGGGCCCTCGGTTCCGCCGTGTCCTCGGTGGTTAACGCTGGCATCACGGGTGACTTCCGCGTGGTCTTTGGCGCCATCTTTGGCGGTCTGTATGCACCGCTGGTCATCACCGGCCTGCATCACATGACCAACGCCATCGACCTGCAGCTCATCGCCGACTTTGGCGGAACGATGCTGTGGCCGATGATTGCTCTCTCAAATATCGCGCAGGGTTCTGCCGTCCTCGCCATGATCGTCCTGCAAAAGAAGGACGAGAACGCCGAGCAGGTCAACATCCCCGCATGCCTCTCCTGCTACTTGGGCGTCACCGAGCCCGCCATCTTTGGTGTCAACCTTAAGTTCATGTTCCCGTTCGTGTGCGCCATGATCGGTTCCGCGTGTGCCGGCTTCCTCTCCTGCCTCTTCTCCTGCACGGCCAACGCCATCGGTGTTGGCGGTCTGCCTGGCATCCTCGCCATGCAGCCTCAGTCCATGCTCCCCTACGCGCTGTGCATGGCCGTCGCCGTTGTCGTGCCCTTCGTGCTCACCTTCCTCGTGGGCAAGCGCAACGGTGTCGACAAGCAGGCTGAGGCTGTCGGCGCTGCAGCCGAAGCTAAGGCTGCTGCTGCCGCTTCGAGGCCTTCTCACGTAAACGCTGCTGACGCTGCTAACGTGCTGGCTGCTCCCATGAACGGTGTGGCCGTGGACATGACGGGTGTGCCCGATCCCGTATTTGCTTCTCTTGCCATGGGTCGTGGCGTTGCCATCGAGCCCTCTGACGGCGCGGTGTATGCACCCGTCTCCGGTACCATTACCATGCTCGCGGCGACCGGTCATGCCGTTGGTCTGCAAGCCGACGGTGGTGCCGAGGTGCTCATTCACATCGGCATTGATACCGTCGAGCTCGACGGCGGGCCCTTTACGCCGCATTGTGAGGCGAACACCCACGTGAAGGCGGGCGACTTGATCATGGTGGCGGATCTCGACGCCATTGAGGCGGCTGGCAAGCCTACGACCACGATGGTGATTGTGACGAATAGTGATGACTTCAAGTCGGTCGAGCCGGCGCTTGGTCCCTGCGCGGCTGGCAAGGAGGTCGTGAAGCTGAGCAAGTAGGTCCTGCGGGCGTACCTCAAATCATGGGAGATCACTTCACTAGACCTTCCTTCCTTTCCTTGGCGACCCGCTGACAACCGGCGGGTCGCCTTGCGTTTCGAGCGCGTTCCCATTTGCGTGCATGTCTCATACAATCAAATAAAGACAGGAGGAAAGCATGTCTACCATTCTCACGAAACGCGATGAGTTTCTTGGCGCTAAGGTCATCTACCAGATTTATATCCGATCGTACAGCGACAGCGACGGCGACGGCATCGGAGATCTGAGGGGAATCACTCAGCGCTTGGACTATCTGGCTGACTTGGGCGTCGACTATCTTTGGATTACCCCGTTCTATCCGAGCCCACAAAAGGACAATGGGTACGACGTGGCCGACTACTGTGCCATAAACCCCACATACGGCACCATGGAGGATTTCGATGAGCTGTCGCGCGAGGCGGCGAAGCGTGGTTTGGGCCTCATGCTCGACATGGTGTTTAATCACACTTCAACCAATCACGAGTGGTTCCAGAAGGCACTTGCCGGAGACCCCAAGTACCTTGCCTACTACAAATTCGTGGACGCGGCACCCGACGCCACCGCAGACAATCCGGGAAAGCCACCGACAAACTGGGAGAGCAAGTTTGGAGGCAACGCTTGGGAATACGTGCCATCGCTCAACAAGTGGTACCTGCACCTGTTTGACGTCTCGCAAGCCGACCTTGACTGGGACAACCCCGAGGTGAGGGCCGAGCTGGCCAACGTTTTGCGCTTCTGGAGAAACAAGGGCATCAATGCGTTCAGGTTTGACGTCGTGAACCTCGTCTCCAAGCCCGCGGTTCTCGAAGATGACCATGAGGGAGATGGGCGTCGCTTCTATTCGGATGGTCCGCATATCCACGAATATCTGCAAGAGATCGTGCGTGAAGGCGGCATAGACGGACTTCTGACCGTCGGAGAGATGAGCTCCACCAAACTCGAGAGCTGCATCGGATACACGAATCCCGAGAATCATGAGCTGTCGATGGCGTTCAACTTCCATCACCTCAAGGTGGATTATCCCGATGGCGAGAAGTGGGCATTGATGGACCCCGATGTGCCACAGCTGAGGAACTTGTTTGCCACCTGGCAGGAGAAGATGACCGCGGGTGGAGGTTGGAACGCCCTGTTTTGGTCCAACCACGACCAGCCGCGCCCGAACTCGCGGTTCTGCGACACCCAAAACTACTGGTTCGAATCGAGCACGCTGCTGCCCACATGCACCCATCTCATGCGCGGGACGCCCTACATCTACCAGGGTGAGGAGCTGGGACAGACCATCACCGACTTTGAGAGCATCGACCAATACCGCGACGTCGAGTCGATCAACTACTACCGTATCCTGCAGGAACGCGGCCTCTCGGCTGACGAGGCATTCACGATCGTGCATGCGCGCTCGCGAGATGACGGACGCACGCCCATGGCTTGGGACGCGAGTCCTCATGGTGGCTTTACCACCGGCGACCCTTGGCTCGGTCTTGTGGGCAACTACCCCACCATCAACGTGGAGACCGAATCGGCAGACCCCTCCTCGCCGCTCAACTACTTCAAGCGTCTCATCGCGCTGCGCAAGGCAGAGCCCATCATCCAGCGCGGGGACGTGAGATTCTTGGAAAGCCCGTCCGAGAAGGTCATCGCCTACGAGCGGACGCTTGACGGTGAGCGCGTGCTCGTGCAGTGCAACTTCAGCGGTGACGAGCAGCCCGCCATGGCGTGCGAAGGTGGCGAAGTACTGATCAGCAACTACGACGAGGCCGGCAACGGTGTGACGTTGCGACCCTGGGAAGGAACGGCTTACATCTGGCGATAGAACACTTGGCGATGGATGCCACGTAGACATCAGCGGGCGGGTCGCAGGTCTCCTAGGAAACCGGTGACCCGCCTCTCTTCTCGACAGCTCAGTGCAGGACAGCACCCCCGAGCCCCACGCCAGTAAAGCCACGCAACGAGCGGGCATCTATGCTTAGTGACGCGCTCAGGTCAGTAGCCCCGGACGGCTGTGTCGTGGAAAGTGAAGAAGTCCGGGCGGTGCCGCGACTGTGTGGACTCAAACATGACACCCTGCTCGTTGAAGGTGTGGTTGGTGACAACGGCCAGCATGTCGAAGTCGAGCAGGTCCATCACGGCGCGGTCGCGTGCCGTGGCGAAGTCGACATTGACAGTGCGGTTGCTCGTCACGATCTTCATGTGCAGGACGCCCTCGGCGTAGGCATACACCGAGTCCTCCGCTATCTCTGCTGTCAGCCCAGACAGTGCTGAGGCGAGAAAGAAGCTCTCGTCGCGAATGAGCGCTTTCCCATCAAAAATGCGCACGCGCTCCAGATGAATCAGCTCGTCTCCGGGCATGAACCCCGTGCACTCCGCAAGATGCGCATCGGCGCGTATGTGCTCAAAGAGGAGAGTCTTCGTCTGGGCGACGAGGCCGTTGCGCGCGGCGGCCTCCCTGAAGGTCTCGATGTCACCGAGGACGAAATTCGCGCGGCGTTCGGGCCGGTAGATCACGAGCACACCCTTGCCGCGAACGGGCTGGACAAAGCCATGCAGCATGAGCACCGAAATCGATTTGCGTATGGTATTGTGCGAGCACTCGTACATCTTTGTCAGGCGACTCTCGGACGGGATGTACGTCTGGTAGGCATAGACTCCGTCCAGAATCTTGTCGCGCAGGTCTTCGTAGATGTCGTAATAGATGTTACGCATGATCCCCCATATCCTCGCCGCAAGGATGGCGCTTGTCTTGCGAGTATAGGGCTTAACACGACTCATTCATATTACTTGATAGGGCAGGCTTGGTTCGTCTGTTTGTTTGCCTGTTCGTGCGCACGCTGTTGAGACTACGTGCATTTGGACGAATGGCACAGCTTGCGCGCTATCCTTTACGACGTTCGTTTGCAGTTCAAGAGAGGAACGACATGAAGAAGATTGACATTCTGCTGTTGGGTGCGGGTGGTCGTGAGCATGCGCTGCTCATGAAGCTTGCCGAGTCGCCGCGTGCGGGCAAGCTCTATGTGGCGCCGGGCAACGGTGGCATGCTGCAGGTAGCCGAGGCTGCGCCTGTGAGCCAAGACTCGCCTGCAGAGGTTGCTGCTTGGGCCAAAGACAACGGCATCGGGCTCGTGGTGGTCGGACCCGAGGCACCGCTTGTTGAAGGGGTTGCTGACGCTGTGCGCGCGGCTGGCATCGCCTGCTTCGGACCGAACGCTGACGCCGCCCAGATGGAGGGCTCGAAGGAGTTCGCAAAGAAGGTCATGGCTCGCGCGAATGTCCCGACGGCAACCTATCGTAGCTTCACCGACCGAACTGCGGCGGAGGCGTACGTGCGCGAGCTGGCGGGTCCCTGCGTGGTGAAAGCTGACGGTCTGGCTGCGGGCAAGGGCGTCATCGTGGCTCAGACCACAGAGGAGGCCCTCGCGGGTGTGGCTCAGTGCTTCGACGGCGCGTTTGGCGCTGCCGGACAGACGGTGGTCATCGAGGAAATGCTCGAGGGGCCGGAGTGCAGCCTGCTGGCCCTTACGGACGGAACGACGGTGGTACCGCTCGCCACGAGCCAGGATCACAAGCGCGCCTACGACGGTGACAAGGGCCCGAACACCGGTGGCATGGGTGTGTATTCCCCCGTGCCCGCTCAACTGGTGAGCGCCGAGGACCTCGATACCATGGTGGACGTGATGCGTCGCGTGGTGGCACAGCTCAAGGCTGACGGCATCACCTACTCGGGGTGCCTTTATGGCGGTTTCATGCTCACGAAGGATGGCCCGAAGGTACTCGAGTTCAACGCGCGCTTTGGCGATCCAGAGACCCAGGTCGTGCTGCCCCGCATGCATGCCGATCTCGTGGAGGTATTCTTGGCCTGTGACGCGGGCAATCTGGCCGAGGACATGGTCTCCTGGGATGATGACTGGGCCGTGTCGGTCGTCTTGGCGAGTGCAGGGTATCCCGGTGCGTACGAGGGCGGCAAACGCATCACGGGTATCGCTCAGGCCGAGCAGCAGCCGGGAATCACCGTGTATCACGCAGGAACGAAGCTTGTGGAGGATGGCGACCTCCTCACGGCTGGCGGGCGAGTGCTCGACGTCACGGCCGTAGCCCCGAGCTTCGCCGAGGCCCGCGAGCGTGCGTACGCGGCATGCGAGCTCATCGACTTCGATGGCAAGCAGTTCCGTACCGATATCGGTGCGCGTGCGCTGTAGCCGAGAGGAGAACAAGAATGGACAGGCTGCCAACTTTTGACGATGTGACGGCCGCTTCGAGCAGCATGGCAGAGGCGGTCGAGGCGTTTACCTACGACGGAGAAAGAAAGATGGGAGATCACGCATCAGGCGAGCCGCGACGTCGCGACCTCTTGCTGGGAGGCGAAGACCCGAGGGATACCCTACTCGAGGAGCTGCCCCAGACAGAAGACGTGGTCTTTACCGGACGCATCTTCAACGTCAACCGCCTACGGGTGAAACTTCCTGACGGGCGTGATGCCGTGCGCGACGTCGTACGCCATCCCGGCGCCGTTGCCATCGTGGCCCTCACTGACGACGGTCGCATCTGTCTGGTGCGCCAGTATCGTACCTCTCTCGGTCGCGTGACCGTGGAGGTGCCCGCTGGAAAGCTTGATCCCGGCGAGGACCCGCTGGTGTGTGCCGAGCGGGAGCTGCGCGAGGAGACGGGCATGGAGGCGGATCAGATGGCCTTCCTTACCACGATTTGCACGAGTGTCGGTTTCTGCGACGAGCTCATACATATATACATGGCGACGGGCCTGCATTTTGCGGAGTCCGATCCTGATGACGATGAGTTCATCAACGTGGACTTGGTGCCTCTGCCCGAGCTGATTGACGCCGTGCTCGACGGACGCATCGAGGACTGCAAGACGGTCACGGGTGCCCTGATCTGCGATGCCGTGAGCCATCGCCTCACGTGATTCGGGTGACCGCTAGCCCACAGCGGGATCGTGGTCAAAACTGACCACGATCCCGCTGTGGGCTAGCGGTCAAAATTAAGAAAAAAAGTCCTTGACATAGATAGCGGGCTATGGCATCCTATTTCTTGCGCAAGGGGTGTTAGCTCAGTTGGTTAGAGCGCCGGCCTGTCACGTCGGAGGTCGAGGGTTCAAGTCCCTTACATCCCGCCATTGCATACCGTAGACCCCGCGCCGTCGGGGTCTTTTT